>NZ_DJSX01000041.1:0-96108 GCF_002439135.1 Pseudomonas sp. UBA6323
TTCATCTCGCTGTTGTTCAGGCTGAAGCTGACGGCGGCCTGACGGCCGCCCTCGAGGCTGACCAGTTCACCATCGCCGATCCACCAGACCAGGCGGTCAGCCGGCAGGCCCTGTTCACCGGTTTCCGGGTTGAAATACAGCCACTTCTGGCCGTTGAAACTGCGCAGCCACAGCTCTGGCGATTGAGCCACTTCGGCCAGCAGGCGAATGGTGTGTACGCGCTCCATCGGCACGTGGGCGATGGACAGCAGCAGGTCGACCACCTTGGCCTTGTTGGCGGTGGAAGCGTCGCCGCCGAGCAGCAGCTTGACGTTGTCGTCACCTACGTTGTTAACGCGCTTGATGGTCTCGCTGATGAAGGTTTCGACGTCCGCCGAATGCTGGCGGATCGGCGCGAGCAGGGCTTCGGCTGCGATCTTCTCGGGGCCTTCGACCGGGATGCTGTCGCGGAAGATCGGGCCTTTGGCCGGCGGCTGTTCGCCGCTGTAGCGCTTGGTCAGGACCAGGCGGTAGTAGAGGGTCTGCTTGCCACTGGCGCGACGGGCGGACCAGGTGACGCGGCGGTTGCCGTCGACACGGTTGACGCTGACGCCGTAGTTGTTGGAAATGAAGCTTTCGTTGAGGCTCACGTAATCCTGGTTCAACGGCGGTACGAACATCTGCAGCTTCACCGGCTCGCGCGGGGTCGCCTGGAATTCGACCTTGGCGTCGATGTTCCACAGATCGTCGGTCTCGTCCTCGGTCATCGGGATGCCGAGAATGAAGATTTGGTATGCCGTAATCAGAACGCCCAAGGTCACCAGCAGGGTGATCAGGACTTTCAGATGCAGGTTCAGAGAGCGCATGGGAATTACTCGCCAGGGGTTGCGTCGTCGGTGCAGTCGGGTTTGCCGGCCGCGTATTTAAGGCTTGGATCGACCATGGCCTCGAAGTGCTTGAGCGCTTCGGAGCCGATCAGAAGCGGGTATTGGAATGCGCTTCGGTCGGTCAAGTTCACTTCGATCGTGCGCAGGGTATGCCCCATGCACAGTTCGAGGTCGATGACCGGGCGTGCGGTGTAGGTCTTGTCTTCATCGGGGTCGAAGTCGCCCGCACGTCGTTTGATCTTGCTGATACGCGCCAGCGGACGCTCGATGGTCCGCTCGTGGGCGTCGTCGATGGCCAGCACGAAACGCACCCAGGTTTCTCCGTCACGCTTGAAGCGTTTGATGTCGCGAGCGCTGAGGGACGCGGTCTTGGCGCCGGTGTCGAGCTTGGCCGCTACCTGCAGGTCCAGTTCTTCTATGTGAATGTATTCGTTCAGGCCATAGATCGACTTGCCCATGGCCAGAGCCGGGCAGGACAAGGTCAGCAGGCAGAGCAACAGGGAGAAGGGTTTCAGTCTCATGGGTCCTTGAGAAGGTGTTGCCAGGGGCGGGTGAGCGACAGCGTCTGGCGGCATACTGCCATATAACCGTCTGCCGGGAAGTCTAGCAGGCATGGCAACAGGCGTTAGCCGGGCGTGAATGCGCGGATTCTAACATGGGGATTTTCCGTGCTGACAGCAGCTTATGTAGCTTTCTGCAAGTAAGGTCAAGGCTCGGGCACGGCGGCGAGAATAAAATATTGTCGACAATACTTTGGTCTGCTTTGACGGTTTTGGCTTTGTGGCGTAGTTTTATTGCCACTGAAAGCTCTTGGTGTCGACAATCATGTTGCTTGAATCGGAAGCGCCAACAACGCCTCAGGTGGATTCGGAAACACTTTCCGAGCACGTCTTTCGCCTGATCCAGGCTGCCATCGTCAAAGGTGAGATCGCCCCCGGCAGCAAGATTTCCGAGCCGGAGTTGGCGCGTACCTACGGCATCAGCCGGGGGCCGCTGCGCGAGGCGATCCATCGCCTGGAAGGGCAGAAACTGCTGGTGCGCGTACCGCATGTGGGCGCGCGGGTGGTGTCGCTCAGTCATGCCGAGCTGATCGAGCTGTATGAAATCCGTGAGTCCCTCGAAGGCATGGCCTGCCGCCTGGCCGCTGAGCGCATGACCCAGCACGAGATCGACGAACTGCGCCGGGTGCTGGAGCTGCACGAGCAGGACGCCGCGTTCAGGGCTGGCGTCGGTTACTACCAGCAGGAAGGCGACTTCGACTTCCATTATCGGATCATCCAGGGCAGCGGCAACCGCACCCTGGCCAAGCTGCTGTGCGACGAGCTGTACCAACTGGTGCGCATGTACCGCCTGCAGTTCTCCGCGACGCCTAATCGGCCGCACCAGGCCTTCGCCGAACACCACCGCATTCTCGATGCCATCGCCGACCGTGACGGCGAACTGGCCGAACTGCTGATGCGCCGTCACATCGGCGCCTCCAAGCGCAATATCGAGCGCCACTACACCGAAGCGCTCGCTACTTCATCCAAGACCCGAGGTGATTCATGACCCAGCTTTCCGCCGGCCAGCGTTTCCGCCAGGCCCTCGCCGAAGAGCAACCGCTGCAGGTGATCGGCGCGATCAACGCCAATCATGCACTGCTGGCCAAGCGCGCAGGCTTTCGTGCCATCTACCTGTCTGGCGGTGGCGTCGCGGCCGGCTCGCTCGGGCTGCCGGACCTGGGCATCAACACCCTGGATGACGTGCTCACCGACGTACGCCGTATCACCGATGTCTGCGATCTGCCGCTGCTGGTAGACATCGATACCGGCTTTGGTCCTTCGGCCTTCAACATCGAGCGCACCATCAAAAACCTGATCAAGGCCGGCGCCGCCGCCGCGCATATCGAAGATCAGGTCGGCGCCAAGCGCTGCGGCCACCGTCCGGGCAAGGAGATCGTCTCCTGCGAGGAAATGTGCGACCGGGTGCGCGCCGCTGCTGACGCCAAGACCGATCCAGACTTCTTTCTTATCGCTCGTACTGACGCGATCCAGGCTGAGGGTATCGACGCCGCCATCGAACGGTGCCAGCGCTATGTCGAGGCCGGCGCCGATGCAATCTTCGCCGAGGCCGCTTACGACCTGCCGACCTACAAGCGTTTCGTCGAGGCGCTGAAGGTGCCGGTGCTGGCCAATATCACCGAGTTCGGCGCCACGCCGCTGTTTACCCGCGACGAGCTGGCCTCGGTCGGCGTCGCCATCCAGCTGTATCCGCTGTCCGCGTTCCGTGCGGCGAACAAGGCGGCGGAAAGTGTCTACACCTCCATTCGCCAGAACGGCCACCAGAAAGACGTGATCGAGCTGATGCAGACCCGCGCCGAGTTGTACGACCGCATCGGCTACCACGCCTTCGAGCAGAAGCTCGACGCGCTGTTCGCCGCTGGCAAGAAGTAAAGCTGCACACGGGTTCGCTTATGCAGGAGCGAATTTATTCGCGATTCGCCGATGAATCCGCTCCTGCGCTACGGCCCGCTACCGCTGACATTAAGCAGAACAAGAAGAGTCGAGGAGATAACCATGAGCGCCACCGAAACCACCCCTGGCTTCAAGCCGAAGAAATCCGTCGCTCTGAGCGGCACCGCCGCCGGTAACACCGCGCTGTGCACCGTCGGTCGCACCGGCAACGACCTGCACTACCGTGGCTATGACGTGCTCGATTTCGCCAACCGCTGCGAGTTCGAGGAGATTGCCCATCTGCTGGTGCACGGCAAGCTGCCCAACGTCGCCGAGCTGGCTGGCTACAAGGCCAAGCTCAAAGCCCTGCGCGGTCTGCCGGCCGGGGTGAAGGCGGCTCTGGAGCAACTGCCGCCCTCGGCGCACCCGATGGACGTGATGCGCACCGCGGTATCCGTGCTTGGCTGCCTGGCACCGGAGAAGGATGATCACAACCATCCGGGCGCCCGCGACATTGCCGACAAGCTGATGGCCTCCCTCGGCTCGGCGCTGCTGTACTGGTACCACTACAGCCATAACGGCAAGCGCATTGACGTTGAAACCGACGACGACTCCATCGGCGGCCACTTCCTGCATTTGCTGCATGGCGAGAAGCCGTGCGATTCCTGGGTGCGCGCCATGCATACCTCGCTCAACCTGTACGCCGAGCACGAGTTCAATGCCTCGACCTTCACTTCGCGGGTGATTGCCGGCACCGGCTCCGACCTGTTCTCCTGCATCGCTGGCGCCATCGGCGCACTGCGCGGCCCCAAGCACGGCGGCGCCAACGAAGTGGCCTTCGAGGTGCAGAAGCGCTATGACAGCCCGGACGAGGCCGAGGCCGATATCCGCGAACGGGTAGGGCGCAAAGAAGTGGTGATCGGCTTCGGTCACCCGGTCTACACCGTCAGCGACCCGCGCAACAAGGTGATCAAGGAAGTGGCCCGCGAGCTGTCCGTGGAGCAGGGCAGCACCAAGATGTATGACATCGCCGAGCGCCTGGAAAGCGTGATGTGGGAGATCAAGAAGATGTTCCCCAACCTCGACTGGTTCAGCGCCGTGAGCTACCACATGATGGGTGTGCCCACCGCCATGTTCACCCCGCTGTTCGTCATCGCCCGCACCGCCGGCTGGTCCGCTCACGTCATCGAGCAGCGCATCGACGGCAAGATCATCCGTCCGAGCGCCAACTACACAGGCCCCGAAGACCTGAAGTTCGTGCCGCTCAAGGATCGTAAATAACCATGAACGACACCGTGAATAGCCAATACCGCAAGCGCCTGCCCGGCACCGCGCTGGATTACTTCGACGCCCGTGAGGCGGTCGAGGCGATCCAGGCCGGCGCCTGGGCGAAGCTCCCGTACACTTCGCGCGTGCTTGCCGAGCAACTGGTGCGCCGCTGCGACCCGCAGGACCTGAGTGCCGCGCTGGAGCAACTGGTCTACCGCAAGCGTGACCTGGATTTCCCCTGGTATCCGGCGCGCGTGGTCTGCCACGACATTCTCGGCCAGACCGCACTGGTCGATCTGGCCGGCCTGCGCGACGCCATCGCCGAAAAGGGTGGTGATCCGGCCAAGGTCAACCCGGTGGTGCCGACCCAGTTGATCGTCGACCACTCGTTGGCCGTGGAAGCGCCGGGTTTCGACCCAGATGCGTTCGAGAAGAACCGTGCTATCGAGGATCGCCGCAACGAGGATCGCTTCCACTTCATCGACTGGACCAAGACCGCGTTCAAGAACGTCGACGTGATCCCGGCCGGCAACGGCATCATGCACCAGATCAACCTGGAGAAGATGAGCCCGGTGATCCAGGCGCGCGGCGGTATCGCCTTCCCCGACACCTGCGTCGGCACCGACTCCCATACCCCGCACGTCGACGCCCTGGGCGTGATCGCCATTGGCGTTGGCGGCCTGGAAGCCGAGACGGTGATGCTCGGCCATCCGTCGATGATGCGCCTGCCTGATATCGTCGGCGTCGAGCTCACCGGAAAACGTCAGCCTGGCATTACCGCCACCGATATCGTCCTGGCGCTGACCGAGTTCCTGCGCAAGGAGCGCGTGGTCGGTGCCTGGGTCGAGTTCTTTGGCGAAGGCGCCGACAGCTTGTCCATTGGCGACCGCGCGACCATCTCCAACATGTGCCCGGAATACGGCGCCACTGCTTCGATGTTCTATATCGACGGCCAGACCATCGACTACCTCAAGCTCACCGGCCGTGAGCCGGAGCAGGTAGCGCTGGTGGAGAACTATGCCAGGACCCTCGGGCTGTGGAGCGACGCGCTGACAACCGCCGAGTACGAGCGCGTGCTGCGCTTCGACCTGGGCAGCGTGGGCCGCAATATGGCCGGCCCGAGCAACCCGCACCGCCGCCTGCCGACTGCGGCTTTGGCCGAGCGCGGCATCGCCGACGAAGCCAAACTGCAAGCTGGCAAGGGCGAAGAAGCGCAAGGGCTGATGCCCGATGGCGCGGTGATCATCGCCGCCATCACTAGCTGCACCAACACCTCCAACCCGCGCAACGTGGTTGCGGCCGGTCTGTTGGCGAAGAAAGCCAACGCGCTGGGCCTGGTGCGCAAATCCTGGGTGAAGACGTCGTTCGCGCCGGGCTCCAAGGTCGCCAAGCTGTATCTGGAAGAGGCTGGCCTGTTGCCAGAGCTGGAGAAGCTCGGTTTCGGCATCGTCGCTTACGCCTGCACCACCTGTAATGGCATGTCCGGCGCGCTCGACCCGGTGATCCAGAAGGAAATCATCGACCGCGACCTGTACGCCACCGCCGTGCTCTCGGGCAACCGCAATTTCGACGGGCGCATCCATCCCTATGCCAAACAGGCGTTCCTGGCGTCGCCGCCGCTGGTGGTGGCCTACGCCATCGCCGGCACCGTGCGTTTCGACATCGAGCAGGATGCGCTGGGCAGCGATGCGCAGGGCAATCCGATTACCCTCAAGGACCTGTGGCCGAGCGACGAGGAAATCGATGCCATCGTCGCCGCGTCGGTAAAGCCGGAGCAGTTCAAGCAGATCTATATCCCGATGTTCGACCTGGGCAACGTGCAGGAGGCCGAGAGCCCGCTTTACGACTGGCGGCCGATGTCGACCTATATCCGCCGCCCACCGTACTGGGAAGGTGCACTGGCCGGTGAACGCACGCTCAAGGGCATGCTGCCGCTGGCAATCCTGCCGGACAACATCACCACCGATCACCTGTCGCCGTCCAACGCCATCCTGGCGGACTCGGCTGCGGGCGAGTATCTGGCGAAAATGGGCCTGCCGGAGGAGGACTTCAACTCCTACGCCACCCACCGTGGTGATCACCTCACCGCGCAGCGCGCCACATTCGCCAACCCGCAACTGGTCAACGAGATGGTCGTGGTCGACGGGCAGGTGAAGAAGGGCTCGCTGGCCCGCGTCGAGCCCGAGGGCAAGGTGATGCGCATGTGGGAGGCCATCGAGACCTACATGAACCGCAAGCAGAATCTGATCATCGTCGCCGGCGCCGACTACGGCCAGGGCTCATCGCGGGACTGGGCGGCCAAGGGCGTGCGCCTGGCGGGGGTGGAGGTGATCGTTGCCGAAGGCTTCGAGCGCATTCACCGCACCAACCTGGTGGGCATGGGCGTGCTGCCGGTGGAGTTCAAGCCAGGTACCACACGCCTGACCCTGGGCCTGGATGGCACCGAGACCTATGACATCGAGGGCGATATCTCGCCGCGTTGCGACCTGATCCTGGTGGTCAATCGCCGCAATGGTGAAGTGGTTCGGGTGTTGGTGACCTGCCGTCTGGATACCGCAGCCGATGTCAGCGTCTACAACGCCGGTGGCGTGCTGCAGCGCTTCGCCAAGGATTTCCTTGAAGGCGCGGTGGCGTGATGTGACGACCGGCCCGTAAGCGGGTCGGTACGCCTTCTGTAGGAGCGAGCTCTGCTCGCGAACGAAGCTTCTCAGCGAGGCTATTCGCGAGCAGAGCTCGCTCCTACAAAAAGCGCTAGCGCGTAGCTCGGATGAAATCCGAGGAGCATCATCATTTCCTATCAGGACTGCACTCATGGCTTATCTGCCGCAAGTGAAAATTCCCGCCACCTATATGCGTGGCGGTACAAGCAAGGGCGTGTTCTTTCGCCTGCAGGATCTGCCCGAGCCTTGCCAAGTGCCGGGCGAGCCGCGTGACAAACTGTTCATGCGCGTGATCGGCAGTCCCGATCCCTACGCGGCGCAGATCGACGGCATGGGCGGCGCCACCTCGAGCACCTCCAAGTGCGTGATCCTGTCGAAAAGCAGCCAGGCCGAGCACGATGTCGACTACCTCTATGGTCAGGTCTCCATCGACAAGGCCTTCGTCGACTGGAGCGGCAACTGCGGCAACCTGTCCACCGCTGCCGGTGCCTTCGCCATCCATGCCGGTCTGGTCGATCCTGCACGGATACCCGACAACGGCACCTGCGAGGTGCGTATCTGGCAGGCCAATATTCAGAAAACCATCATCGCCCATGTGCCAGTTACTGACGGCCAGGTGCAGGAAACCGGCGACTTCGAGCTGGACGGCGTAACCTTCCCGTCGGCGGAGATCGTGCTGGAATTTCTCGATCCGTCGGATGACGGCGAGGAGGGTGGCTCGATGTTCCCCACCGGCAACCTGGTCGATGACCTCGATGTGCCAGGCATCGGCACCCTGAAGGCGACCATGATCACCGCCGGCATTCCGACGATCTTCGTCAATGCCGTGGATATCGGCTATCAGGGCACCGAGCTGCGTGAAGACATCAACGGCGACCCGGCGCAACTGGCGCGTTTCGAGCAGATCCGCATTGCCGGAGCGCTACGGATGGGACTTATAAAAACGGCTGAGGAGGCTGCGACACGTCAGCACACGCCGAAGGTCGCTTTCGTCAGCCCGCCCAAGGATTACCGCACATCCAGTGGCAAGAATGTGAAGGCCGGCGAGGTCGATCTGCTGGTGCGTGCGCTTTCCATGGGCAAGCTGCACCACGCGATGATGGGCACCTGCGCGGTGGCCATTGGCACCGCGGCGGCGATACCGGGGACGCTGGTCAACCTGGCCGCAGGCGGCGGTGAGCGAGAGGCGGTGCGTTTCGGCCATCCATCTGGCACCTTGCGTGTCGGTGCTCAGGCCGCGTCCGTCGATGGTCAGTGGACCGTGACCAAGGCGGTGATGAGCCGCAGTGCGCGCATCCTGATGGAAGGCTGGGTGCGAGTGCCAGTAGAGCAGTTATGAGCGGCAGGCCTGTAGGAGCGAATTTATTCGCGATTGGATTCCGCGAATAAAACCGCTCCTACAGCTTATTTGAGCCGGCGCTCGACGCCTTTCTCGACGAGGATCTTGGCCGAGATTTCCTCGACCGAGAAATGCGTGGAGTTGATGAAGGCGATGTTTTCACGGCGGAACAGACTCTCCACTTCGCGCACTTCGAACTCGCACTGGGCATAGCTGGCATAGCGGCTATTGGGCTTGCGCTCGTGGCGGATAGCGGTGAGGCGATCCGGATCGATGGTCAGGCCGAACAGCTTTTCGCGGTATTTTTTCAGCGAATCGGGAAGCTGCAGGCGCTCCATGTCGTCTTCGGTCAGCGGATAGTTGGCGGCGCGAATACCGTACTGCATGGCCATATACAGGCAGGTGGGCGTTTTGCCGCAGCGTGAGACGCCCACCAGGATCAAATCAGCCTTGTCGTAATAGTGGGTGCGCGCGCCGTCGTCATTGTCCAGTGCGAAGTTCACCGCCTCGATGCGCTCCATGTAGTTGGAATGCTGACCAATGGAGTGCGACTTGCCGACGGAGTAGGAGGAGTGCGAGCTCAACTCCTGTTCAAGTGGCGAGAGGAAGGTGGAAAAGATGTCGATCATGAAACCATTTGCGGTGTCGAGGATCGCACGAATATCGCGATTGACGATGGTGTCGAAGATGATCGGGCGTACACCGTCCCTTTCGGCGGCGGCGTTGATTTGTTGTACCATGGCGCGCGCTTTATCGACACTGTCGATATAAGGACGCGTAAGTTTGGTGAATTGAATATTCTCGAACTGCGCGAGCAAGCTCTGGCCCAAGGTTTCGGCCGTGATGCCAGTGCCGTCGGAGATGAAGAAAGCGGTTCGTTTCATTTGCGCCAAAGGCCTTAAGCTGAGATCGATTCTTGGCTATGATAGGCCGCGTTTTCCGCCGGCCCCATGGGGTTTCGGCATTGTTACTTATTCAAGGGCAAGGCCACAATCTTGCGGCAGTTCGCCGCCAGAGCATCCAGCCCCCCGAGAATTTGTGCAAAGGCTTGCGAGCTGGAGCCTGCTATTAACGCAGCATGGCCGATGCGCAGCTGGCTTTACGCGAATTCTGAGCTTTTCCAACATCTTAGTGGAGAGATCACCTTGGTAGAGTACGTAGTTTCCCTCGATAAGCTCGGCAATCACGATGTTGAGCATGTGGGGGGCAAGAACGCATCCCTCGGCGAGATGATCAGTAACCTGGCTGGCGCCGGCGTCTCGGTTCCCGGCGGTTTCGCCACTACGGCTCAGGCCTATCGCGACTTTCTCGAGCAGAGCGGCCTGAACGCGCAGATCCACGCTGCGCTCGACGCACTCGATGTCGACGACGTCAACGCTCTTGCCAAGACTGGCGCACAGATTCGCCAGTGGGTGATGGACGCCGAATTTCCGGCCCAACTCGATGCGGATATTCGCAAGGCCTTCGCCGAAATGAGCGCCGGCAACGACAACATGGCCGTGGCCGTGCGTTCCTCCGCCACCGCCGAAGACCTGCCCGACGCCTCCTTTGCAGGCCAACAGGAAACCTTCCTCAATATCCGCGGTGTGGACAACGTGATCCGCGCTGCCAAGGAAGTGTTCGCTTCCCTGTTCAATGATCGCGCCATCGCCTACCGCGTGCACCAGGGCTTCGACCACAAGCTGGTCGCCCTGTCCGCCGGTGTGCAGCGCATGGTGCGTTCGGAAACCGGCACCGCCGGCGTGATGTTCACTCTCGATACCGAGTCCGGCTTCCGCGACGTGGTGTTCATTACCGGGGCCTACGGCCTCGGCGAGACCGTGGTGCAGGGCGCGGTGAACCCCGACGAGTTCTACGTGCACAAGCCGACCCTGGAGGCTGGCCGCCCGGCGATTCTGCGTCGCAACCTGGGCAGCAAGGCGATCAAGATGGTCTACGGCGACGAAGCCAAGGCCGGTCGTTCGGTCAAGACCGTCGAGGTTGACCGTGCCGAGCGCGCACGCTTCTGTATCACCGACGCCGAGGTCAGCGAGCTGGCCAAGCAGGCGCTGATCATCGAGAAACACTACGGCCGCCCGATGGACATCGAATGGGCCAAGGACGGTGATGACGGCAAGCTGTACATCGTGCAGGCCCGTCCGGAAACCGTGAAGAGCCGCTCCAGCGCCACCGTGATGGAGCGCTACCTGCTGAAAGAGAAGGGCACCGTTCTGGTGGAAGGTCGCGCCATCGGCCAGCGCATCGGCGCCGGCAAGGTGCGGGTGATCCACGATGTGTCCGAAATGGACAAGGTGCAGCCGGGCGACGTGCTGGTTTCCGACATGACCGACCCTGACTGGGAGCCGGTGATGAAGCGCGCCAGCGCCATCGTCACCAACCGTGGCGGGCGTACCTGCCACGCGGCGATCATCGCCCGCGAGCTGGGCATTCCGGCCGTGGTCGGTTGCGGCAACGCCACCAGCGTGCTGAAGGATGGCCAGGGTGTCACAGTCTCCTGTGCTGAAGGCGATACCGGCTTCATCTTCGAAGGTGAGCTGGGCTTCGACATCCGCAAGAACTCGGTCGACGCCATGCCCGAGCTGCCGTTCAAGATCATGATGAACGTCGGTAACCCGGATCGCGCCTTCGATTTCGCCCAGCTGCCCAACGAAGGCGTGGGCCTGGCCCGCCTGGAATTCATCATCAACCGCATGATCGGCGTGCACCCGAAGGCGCTGCTGAACTTTTCCAGCCTGCCGCCGGAGATCAAGGACAGCGTCGAGAAGCGCATCGCCGGTTATGGTGATCCGGTCGACTTCTACGTCGAGAAGCTGGTCGAGGGCATCAGCACCCTGGCCGCAGCGTTCTGGCCGAAGAAAGTCATCGTGCGCCTGTCGGACTTCAAGTCCAACGAGTACGCCAACCTGATCGGCGGCAAGCTGTACGAGCCGGAAGAAGAAAACCCGATGCTGGGCTTCCGTGGCGCCTCGCGCTACATCAGCGAATCGTTCCGTGACTGCTTCGAACTCGAGTGCCGGGCGCTGAAGAAAGTGCGCAACGAGATGGGCCTGACCAACGTCGAGATCATGGTGCCCTTCGTGCGCACCCTGGGCGAGGCCTCGCAAGTGGTCGAACTGCTGGCCAGCAATGGCCTGGCGCGCGGTCAGGATGGTCTGAAGGTCATCATGATGTGCGAGCTGCCGTCCAACGCCATTCTGGCCGAAGAGTTCCTTGAGTTCTTCGATGGCTTCTCCATCGGTTCCAACGACCTGACCCAGCTGACCCTGGGCCTGGACCGCGACTCCGGCATCGTCGCTCACCTGTTCGATGAACGTAACCCGGCGGTGAAGAAGCTGCTGGCCAATGCCATTGCCGCCTGCAACAAGGCCGGCAAGTACATCGGCATCTGCGGCCAGGGCCCTTCGGATCACCCGGACTTGGCCAAGTGGCTGATGGAGCAGGGCATCGAGAGCGTCTCGCTGAACCCTGATTCGGTCCTCGACACCTGGTTCTTCCTGGCCGAGGCGCAGCCCGCCTGAGATCAGTAGCGGCCGGAAGAAGGGCGGGTCGATCCCGCCCTTTTTTCTGGTTGTTCAGCCCTGACAGTCACCAGAGCCGTCGCCAGCGATTTCACAGTCGCTCCGGCGGTTTTTTGTGGGTTCCGTTCTTCTTTGTGGCGCAGCGCCATTGCGGTTTTTCGATCCATGCAAAGCAGTAGTGAGCTTTTCCCCGTCGCCCTGATCAGCGCCGAACTACGTGGCGACCTCAGCGAGGACGTCTACCTTCTCAAGCCCAACAATAGCCCGGACTCCAGCGTCGAGCTGGCCCTGACCCGGCTTGGCCGGCCAGGCGCCGAAGGTGCGCGCGGCGTGCCCGTGGTGTTGTTGCATGGCAGCTTCTCCAACCGACGTTTCTGGTATTCGCCCAAGGGCATCGGCCTCGGCGCTTATCTGGCGCGCGCCGGGTTCGACGTGTGGATCGCCGAAATGCGCGGCCATGGTCTGTCGCCGCGCAACGAAGACTATCGCGACAACAGCGTGGCGCAGTACGTGCGCTACGACCTGCCGGCCATCGCCGATTTCATTTTCGAGCAGTCCGGGCAGCCTGCGCACTGGGTCGGCCACTCCCTGGGAGGGGTAATTCTGGCAGCTGCACTGGGCGGCGGTTATCTCGAGCAATCTCGCGCGCGCTCGGCTGCGCTGTTCGGCAGCCAGATCAGCCGCATCTACTGGCCGCTTAAGGTGCCGCCAGTAGAGTGGGGCGCGCGCCTGCTGCTGCGCGCCTTTCCCTATCTTTCCGGGCGTCGCCTGAAGCGTGGGCCTGAAGACGAGCCGATCGGCCTGGCACGGGAAACCCTGCGCTGGCTCAGGCTGTTCGGGCGATTCGGCGACGGCGAGCAGGACTGGTGGGCGGGTCTTGCCCAGGTGCGCGTACCGATTCTGGCCGTGGCGGCTGCGGCTGATTCCGATGATCCTGCCTGGGCTTGCCGCAAGCTGCTTGAGCAGTGCAGCGCCGCGCGGAGGCACTTTCTGCTGTTAGGCAAGAACCAAGGTTTCGCCAGTGACTTCGGGCATATCGAAATGCTGGTCAGCAAGGAGGCCCAGCGCGAGGTTTGGCCAATTGCCGAACATTGGCTACGGCATCTGCACTTGCCTGCCGAGTTCGTCGAGGCTTCTATAGCAGGTGCTTGAGCGGCCAAGGACGTTTCTTCAGCGGATGCTTACCGGTACTATGTGACGCATCGTGTGCGCGTGGTCATTTCCAGGGCTGGCGCTCGTTCGCCGTTCATTGCGAGCGAGGTGTTGCGCTTGCACCGCCTCGAGCGGGTCCATGAAGGTGGCTGCCTTTTCATCCATTGTCGCAAGGAGTTGTGTCATGCACTACATCACCCCCGATCTGTGCGATGCCTACCCGGAACTGATCCAGGTGGTCGAGCCGATGTTCGCCAATTACGGCGGCCGCGATTCCTTCGGCGGTCAGATCGTCACCATCAAGTGCCATGAGGACAATTCCCTGGTGAAGGAGCAGGTCGATCTGCCCGGGCAGGGCAAGGTGCTGGTCGTCGATGGTGGTGGTTCGCTGCGGCGCGCGCTGCTGGGCGACATGCTGGCCGAGAAAGCTGCCAGGAATGGCTGGGAAGGCATCGTGGTGTATGGCTGCATTCGTGATGTTGACGTCATCGCCCAGACCGACCTGGGCGTGCAGGCGCTGGCCAGCCACCCGATGAAAACCGACAAGCGCGGCATTGGCGACCTGAACGTGCCAGTCACCTTTGGCGGCGTGACCTTCAAGCCGGGCGATTACCTGTACGCCGACAACAACGGTGTAATCGTCTCCCCGCAAGCTCTCAAGATGCCGGAATAAGCCGATGCTGGATCAGGATTCGGCGCTGCTGCACGCCTTCGTACTCGATGGCCGTGGCGGTGCGCGCAGCATCAGTCGCGACGAACTGGACGGCCTGCAGCTGGGCGAGCATGAGAGCCTCTGGCTGCATTGGGATCGCAGCCAGGCGCAGTCACAGCGCTGGTTGCGCGAGAGTAGTGGGCTGGACGAATTCAGCTGCGACCTGCTGTTGGAAGAGAACACCCGGCCGCGTCTTTTGCCGCTGCCGGACAACGAGATGTTGATCTTCCTGCGCGGGGTCAACCGTAACCCGGGCGCCGAGCCCGAAGACATGGTGTCGGTGCGCATTTTTGCCGATGCCCGGCGGGTGATTTCCCTGCGCCTGCGACCGCTGCTGGCGACCGATGCACTGATTGCCGATCTGCTGGCGGGCAAGGGGCCAAAAACCTCTTCCGAGCTGCTGCTGGAGCTGGCGCGTCACCTGACCAGCCGCGTCGATGATCTGGTCGCCGAGTTGAGCGAGCAGCTCGACGGCGAGGAGGATGGTCTCGATGGCGATGAGCGCTATCGTCCCGATCACGGCTTGATGCTGCAGGTGCGTCGGCGTGCGGCCAGCTTGCGTCGCTTTCTCTCGCCGCAGCGTGATCTCTATGCGCAGCTGGCACGCAACAAGCAGCCCTGGTTCGTCGAAGACGATGACGATTATTGGAATGAACTCAACAACAGGCTGACGCGCTATCTGGAGGAGCTGGAGCTGATTCGGGAACGGGTTGGTCTGGTGCTCGAGGCGGAGAGCAGCCGGCTTGGCGAACGCATGAATCGGATCATGTACCGCTTCACGGTGATCACCGGGCTGTTCCTGCCTTTGAGCTTCCTCACCGGGCTGCTGGGTATCAACGTTGGCGGCATTCCCGGGGCGGACAATCCGATCGGTTTCTTCATCGCCTGCGGCCTGATGGTCGTTCTGGCGGTGGGGCAATTGCTGCTTTTTCGCCGTTGGCGTTGGCTGTGATGTGTGACTCATCCGCCGGCTACTGCGTCTAGCCGTGACATCCCGTGAGGTGCGCATGCACGATCCATTCGAAGAGTCTCTACGCGATTTGCTCAAGTCCTCGCCGTCCAGCCATGACGACGATGCCTGCCTGCACCGCGTTCTCAAGACCGCCAACCGGCAGGTCGGCGCTGGTGACCTGTTCAGCCTGATGGGCCACTGGGCGCAGGCCTTGATGATCGCCCTGAACAACGGTTCGGCGCATGTCGCGCCGGTATCGCGCCGTACCCAATCCTCTGCTTCTGCTGATAAGGCCGACTGAAATGGAACTCGACCCCTGGACCCAAAGCCTGATCTCCGCGATGACCGCACTGTGGACCAAGGTTGCCGGATTCATTCCCAACCTGTTCGTCGCATTGGTGCTGGTGTTGCTTGGCTTCGTCGTCGCCAAACTGCTCGACACCCTGCTGTCCAAGCTACTCGGCAAGGTTGGCCTGGATCGCCTGATGATGGGTACCGGTCTGACCAAGCTGCTGGCTCGCGTCGGTATCCACGCCTCGGTCTCGACCCTGATCGGCAAGATCGTCTACTGGTTCGTGCTGCTGATCTTCCTGGTTTCCGCTGCTGAATCGCTGGGGCTGCAACGGGTTTCCGCGACCCTCGATGTGCTGGCGCTGTACCTGCCCAAGGTCTTCGGCGCGGCCCTGGTGCTGCTCGCCGGCGTGCTCCTGGCGCAGCTGGTCAGCAGCCTGGTGCGTGGCGCCGCCGAAGGCGTGGGCCTCGAATACGCCAATGGCCTGGGGCGCGTTGCGCAGGGGCTGGTGATCATCATCAGCATCTCCGTGGCCATCGGCCAGCTGGAGGTCAAGACCGATTTGCTCAACAACGTCATCGCCATCGTGCTGATCTCCGTCGGCCTGGCAGTGGCGCTGGCACTGGGTTTGGGCAGCCGCGATATCGCCAGCCAGATCCTGGCCGGCATCTATGTGCGCGAGTTGTATCAGGTCGGGCAACAAGTGCAGGTTGGTGAGGTCGAAGGCCAGATCGAAGAGATCGGCACAGTGAAGACCACCCTGTTGACCGATACCGGTGAGCTGGTATCGGTAGCCAATCGAGTGATGCTCGAACAACGCGTGAACAGTCGCTGACGCCAATCTGTTATTTTATGTAGCTGCCCGGCAGGCGTGACCTGCCGGGCACTTTTCGTCCTGACCGTCGGCCCGACTCGTTTTGAACAAAGCTCAAACCCCGCCCACGCGCTATGACCCCCGCGAGCTCACCGATGAAGAGCTGGTGGCGCGCGCCCACGACGAGCTGTTTCACATCACTCGTGCTTATGAAGAGCTGATGCGACGCTACCAGCGAACTCTCTTTAACGTTTGTGCACGTTATTTAGGGAACGAAAGGGATGCGGACGATGTCTGTCAGGAGGTGATGCTCAAAGTACTTTATGGCCTTAAAAACTTTGAGGGTAAATCCAAATTCAAAACCTGGCTTTACAGCATCACCTACAATGAATGCATTACCCAGTATCGAAAAGAGCGGCGCAAGCGTCGATTGATTGACGCCTTGAGTTTGGATCCGCTCGAAGAGGCTTCCGACGAGAAGACACCCAAAGTCGAGGAGCGAGGCGGTCTTGATCGATGGTTGGTACACGTCAACCCGATCGATCGCGAGATTCTTGTGCTACGTTTTGTCGCAGAACTTGAGTTTCAAGAGATTGCGGACATCATGCACATGGGCTTGAGCGCAACGAAGATGCGCTACAAGCGAGCATTGGATCGGTTGCGGGATAAATTTTCGGAAACTTCCGAAACTTAGTTCAGCTTCCTGACCACTAAGGGAGTGGCGAAACCTGATAAAATCGCCGACAAGTTGCCGACTGAAGTAACGGTGACTTATTAACCACCAAGATGGGGATTTAACGGATGAAAGTAAAAAACACCTTGGGCGTAGTCATTGGCTCTCTCGTTGCCGCAACCTCCTTCGGCGCGCTGGCGCAAGGCCAAGGCGCTGTCGAGGTGGAGGGCTTCGTCAATCGCTACTTCACCGACACTCAGCGTGATTTCGCTCACGACGAAGGCAATCTGTTCGGTGGCAGCATCGGCTACTACCTGACCGACGACGTCGAGCTGGCGCTGTCCTATGGCGAGTACCACGACCTGCGTGGCGAAGGCTCTCGCGGCAGCAAGGACATCAAAGGCAACCTGACCGACCTGAAGGCTATCTACCACTTCGGTCAGCCGGGCGTTGGTCTGCGTCCTTACGTCTCTGCCGGTTTTGGCCATCAGAGCATCGGCGACGCCAATGGCGGTGGTCGTAACCACTCCACCCTGGCCATCGCTGGCGCGGGTGCCAAGTACTACTTCACTGAAATGTTCTACGCCCGTGCTGGCGTTGACGCTCTGTACAACATCGACCAGGGCGACACCGAATGGCAAGCCGGCGTGGGTGTTGGTCTGAACTTCGGTGGCGGCAGCAAGCCGGCCCCGGCTCCTGTTGTAGCCGCAGCTCCCGAGCCGATGCCTGAGCCTGCTCCGGAGCCGGCGATGGAAAACGTTCGTGTTGAGCTGGACGTCAAGTTCGACTTCGACAAAGACCGCGTTAAAGAAGAAAGCTACGGCGACATCAAGAACCTGGCTGACTTCATGAATCAGTACCCGCAGACCACCACCACCGTGGAAGGTCACACTGACTCCGTCGGTACCGATGCCTACAACCAGGGTCTGTCCGAGCGTCGTGCCAATGCCGTACGTAACGTGCTGGTCGATCAGTACGGTGTAGACGGCAGCCGCGTGAACGCTGTTGGCTACGGCGAAACCCGCCCGGTAGCTGACAACGCCACCGACTCCGGCCGTGCCGTCAACCGTCGCGTTGAAGCTGAAGTGGAAGCCCAGGTCCAGCAGTAATGCTCCTGGTGCTTTAAGGAAAACCCGGCCTCGGCCGGGTTTTTTCTTTTGCGGAATAAAAAAGCCCGCCATGAGACGGCGGGCAGGCAAGCAGAACGTGGATTGAGTCAGGCGTGCAAAAGCTGCGGCATGCCAATCTCGCTGCTGGCGCGGGCGACTTCGCCAATCACCAGGATGGCCGGGCTCTTCAGGGCGAACGCTGCGGCATCGTTCATCATGGCGCCCAGAGAGCTGCGGCATTCGCGTTGCTCGGGCAGCGAGGCGTTCTCGATCATCGCCACCGGCATTTCGCCGCTCATGCCGCCGTCGAGCAGGCCGGTCTGGATATCCGCCAACTTGGCGACGCCCATGTAGATCACCAGCGTCGTGCCGCTCTGCGCCAGCGCCTGCCAGTTCAGAGAGCTGTCGTCCTGGGTATGGGCGGTGAGCAAGGTAACGCCTCGGGCAACGCCGCGCAGGGTCAGGGGGATGCCACAATTGGTGGCGCCAGCCAGCCCGGCGGTGATGCCGTTGACCAGCTCCACCTCGATACCCTGTGCGACGAGCCAGTCGGCTTCCTCGCTGCCGCGGCCGAAGATGCACGGGTCGCCGCCCTTGAGGCGCACCACGCATTTACCCTGACGCGCATAGCGCAGCATCAGGCGATGGATGAAGGCCTGCGGAGTGGAGCGACAGCCGCCGCGTTTACCCACCGAGACGATCCGGGCGCTCGGGCAGTGTTCGAGCACGGCCGGGTTGACCAGATCGTCGATCATCACGACCTCGGCTTGCTTCAGTGCCTTGACCGCCTTGAGCGTTAGCAGCTCGGGGTCACCGGGGCCAGCGCCTACCAGCCAGACTTTTGCGCTCATGTTCACCACCTCTCTCATATCTTTTTCCGCTGGTCCCCACAGAACGTAGGCGCGATCAACAGGCCCTTACAGCCACCTGCTGGTTGGCCAGCAAGCGCTTGATTTCAGGTACGCAGGAGCCACAACTGGTGCCGCACTTGAGTTCCTGCTTGAGTCCGTCCAGGTCCAGGCCGCGCTCGATGCCGGCGCACACGGCGCCTTCGCTGACGTTCAGGCAGTTGCAAAGGGTTTTGCCACGGGCGGTGGCGCCAGCATTGCCCGGCGGCGCGGAGACCGGGGCGAGTAGCCAGCGACGCAGGTCGGCGTCGGCCTGGCCGTCCAGCCACAGGCTGCGCAGCCATTCGCTGGCAGCGGTTTCGCCGGCCAGGCGGATACTGACGATACGGCCATGCTCGATGCGCACGCGTTTACCCACCGCACGGCGCGGATCGTCATAGGCCAGCACCGGACCTTCATGCAGGCGCAGCAGGCGGTCGATCTGCGCCAGCAACTCGGGCTGCGGCGCCACGGCGCTGGCGGCGCGGATCAGCAGGGCGGGGCGGTCGCGTCCGCTAGGGGTAAGGTTGGCGTAGGCGAAGTCCTCGAACAGCGGGCGCAACGCTTCGAAGCGGCTTTGCACCTCACCCTCGACCAGGGCGAACAGTTGCCAGGGCAGCTCGACCTTGTCCACCTCGACTCCGGAATGCTTGAGCTCCGGCTGCTTCGACAATGGATCGAAAGCCGGCTGGGTCAGCACGTTGGTGCCCAACCCCTTGAGAAAACGATCGCCCCAGTGCATCGGCAGCCAGGCCTGGCCAGGCCGCACCGAGTCGTCGCTCTGCACCGGCAGGATGAGGCCGCCACGGCGACTGCGCAGTTTGACCAGATCGCCGTTCTGCAGACGGCGGCGACGCAGCTCATCCGGATGCAGGCCGAGTACGGCGGCCTCGACATGGCCGAACAGACGCGCGGCGGTGCCGGTGCGGCTCATGCCGTGCCACTGGTCGCGCAGGCGGCCGGTGTTGAGGGTGAGTGAATAACGCGCCTCGCGCTTTTCCTTCGGAGCACGGTACGGGTCGGCGTGGAACTGCGCGCGCCCGCTGGCAGTGGGGAAGCGGCCGTCGGCGTAGAGCCGTGCGCTGCCCTGGCGCGCGCCGGGCGGAAACGGCCATTGCTGCGGACCTTGGTCATCGAGCAGCGCGTAGCTCAGCCCCGAGAGGTCGAGATCGCGCTGTGCGGTCAGGTGCTTGTATTCCTCGAACAGCGACTCGCTGTCGGCGAAATCGAACAGGCTTGGCAGGCCGGGGCGGAGCAGAGTTTCCAGGCGAAAAGCGAAGTCGCAGGTGATCGACCAGTCGGGCCGCGCATCGAAGGGCGCTGGCACGGCGCGACGCACGTGGCTGACGCGGCGCTCGGAATTGGTCACCGTGCCTTCCTTTTCGCCCCAGCTGGCGGCGGGCAGCAGCAGGTCGGCGTAGCGGCAGGTCTCGGTGGTAAAGAAGGCTTCTTGAACGACAACGAAAGGGCAGGCGGCCAGGGCCTCATGCACCTTGTTCTGGTTCGGCAGCGATTGCGCCGGGTTGGTGCAGGCGATCCACAAGGCTTTGATGCGACCGTCGTGCACGGCATCGAATAGCTCGATGGCGGACAGGCCGGGCGCCTCCGGCAAGGCGTCGACGCCCCAGTAGGCGGCGACTTCGGCGCGGTGTTCGGCATTGCCGGCCTCGCGATGGCCCGGCAGCAGGTTGCTCAGGCTGCCGGTCTCGCGACCACCCATGGCGTTGGGCTGGCCGGTCAGGGAGAAGGGGCCGGCGCCGGGCTTGCCGATCTGTCCGGTGGCTAGGTGCAGGTTGATCAGCGCGCTGTTCTTGGCGCTGCCGGACGAAGACTGATTGAGTCCCATGCACCACAGTGAAAGGAAGGAGGGCGCGCGGCCGATCAGCTCGGCGCAGCGCTGCAGGGCGTCCAGGCTGATGCCGCAGATATCGGCGGTGGCCGCCGGGCTGTAGTCGCGCACCAGGTTCTTCAGCGCCTCGAAGCCTTCGGTGTGAGCATCGATATAGGCGCGGTCGATCCAGCCCTCCCACAGCAGGATATGCAGGATGCCGTGGAACAGCGCGACGTCGGTGCCGGGCAGGATTGCCAGGTGCAAGTCGGCCAGTTCGCAGGTGTCGGTGCGTCGTGGGTCGATGATGATCACCCTCATCTCCGGGCGGCGTGCCTTGGCTTCTTCCAGGCGGCGGAACAGCACCGGGTGCGCGTAGGCCATGTTGGAGCCGGCGATCAGCAGGCAGTCGCTCTGCTCGATGTCCTCGTAACTGCAGGGCGGGGCATCGGCACCGAGGCTGCGCTTGTAGCCGACCACCGCCGAGCTCATGCACAGGCGCGAATTACTGTCGATGTTGTTGGTGCCGACCAGGGCGCGGGCCAGCTTGTTGAAGGCGTAGTAGTCCTCGGTCAGCAGCTGGCCGGAGATATAGAAGGCGACGCTGTCCGGGCCGTGTTCGCGGATGGTTTCGGCGAATACCGCCGCAGCGTGATCCAGGGCGCTGTCCCAGTCCGTGCGTGAACGGGCCAGGCCCTTGCCCAGGCGCAGCTCGGGGTAGAGGGCGCGGGCGTCGAGATCGCCGGTCAGGTGCAGGGTCGACCCCTTGCTGCACAGCTTGCCGAAGTTGGCCGGGTGGCTGGGGTCGCCGGCGACGCCGAGGATCTTCTCGCCGTCGTGCTCGATCAGCACGCCGCAGCCCACGCCGCAATAGCAGCAGGTGGAGGCGGTGACTTGAGTGGGGCTGGCCATGTCGGGCTCCTACAGGCGTAGGGTGGACAACGCTGTGCTTGTCCACCAATGCGTGGGGTTACCGGTGGAAAACGCTTCGCGGTTTTCCACCCTACGGCTTACGCACATTTCGCGGCGGTATTCAGGGCCAGCAGCACGCGGCCGTTTTCCACGCGGGCGTGATGCCGGTGCGCGCAGCCCACATCCGGTGCCACGGCTTCGCCGGATTCCAGCTCGATCTGCCAGTTGTGCAGCGGGCAGGCTACGCGCTTGCCATAGATCAGCCCTTGGGACAGCGGGCCGCCCTTGTGCGGGCAACGGTCGTCGAGGGCGAAGACCTCGTCGCCGGCTGTACGGAAGATTGCGATATCGCCCTTGGGGCCACTGACGATGCGCGAGCCGAGGACGTTGATTTCGTCCAGAGCGCAGATATCCAGCCAGTTCATACGGTGGCCTCCTCGATTTGCACGACCTTGATGGTGTCGAACTCTTTTTTCAGTTGCGGCGTCTCGAGGCGCTCCTTCCACGGGTCCTGTTCGAACGACAGGGCATAGTGCAGGCGCGCGGCCAGGGCCTTGCGATTGGCTTCGTCTTCCAGCACCGCCTTCTTGATATGCTCCATACCGACGCGCTGCATGTAGTGCACGGTGCGTTCGAGGTAGAAAGCTTCCTCGCGGTACATCTGGAGGAAGGCGGCGTTGTATTCGCGCACCTCTTCGGCGGTCTTGACCTTGACGAAGAACTCGGCCACCTCGGTCTTGATCCCGCCATTGCCGCCGATGTACAGCTCGAAGCCCGAGTCCACGCCGATGATGCCGACGTCCTTGATACCGGCCTCGGCGCAGTTGCGCGGGCAGCCGGAGACAGCCAGCTTGACCTTGTGCGGCGACCACATGTTGAACAGGTCGTGCTCCAGGTCGATGCCCAGCTGGGTCGAGTTCTGCGTACCGAAGCGGCAGAACTCGCTGCCGACGCAGGTCTTCACCGTTCGGATGGACTTGCCGTAGGCGTGGCCGGACGGCATGTCCAGCTCCTTCCACACTGCCGGCAGGTCTTCCTTCCTGATCCCCAGCAGGTCGATACGCTGGCCGCCGGTTACCTTGACCATGGGCACGTTGTACTTGTCGGCGACGTCGGCGATGCGGCGCAGCTCCGACGGATTGGTCACGCCGCCCCACATACGCGGAACAACGGAGTACGTCCCGTCTTTCTGAATATTGGCGTGGGCGCGTTCGTTGATCAGGCGCGACTGCGGGTCGTCCTTGGCTTCGCCCGGCCAGGTTGAGATCAGGTAGTAGTTGAGCGCCGGGCGGCAGGTAGCGCAGCCATTGGGCGTGCCCCAGTTCAGGTATTCCATGGTTTGTGTCATGGACGTCAGGTGCTGCTCGCGGATCGCCTTGCGGATTTGTCCGTGGTTGAGGTCGCTGCAGCCGCAGATAGCCTTTTCGCTCTTGGGCTTGACGTCGGCGGCGCCGCCGACTGTGCTGATCAGAATCTGCTCGACCAGGCCGGCGCAGGAACCGCAGGAGCTGGCGGCCTTGGTGTGCTTCTTCACCTCGTCGACCGAGAACAGGCCGTTCTCCTGAATCGCCTTGACGATGGTGCCCTTGCACACGCCGTTGCAGCCGCAGATTTCCATGCTGTCGGGCATATTGGCGGTCTTGTCCGCGCCCTGGTGGCCGACGTCGCCGATCGCACCTTCACCAAACATCAGGTGATCGCGAATCTCGCTGACGTTCTGGCTCTCGCGGATCTGGCGGAAATACCAGCCGCCGTCGGCGGTGTCGCCGTACAGGCAGGCGCCGACCAGCACGTCGTCCTTGATCACCAGCTTCTTGTACACGCCGCCGATGGGGTCGGAGAGGGTGATGGTTTCGGTGCCTTCGCCGCCCATGAATTCGCCGGCGGAGAACAGGTCGATGCCGGTAACCTTGAGCTTGGTCGAGGTCACCGAGCCCTGATAGCGGGAGTAGCCGAGCAGGGCAAGGTGGTTGGCACAGACTTTGGCCTGCTCGAACAGCGGCGCCACCAGGCCGTAGGCGATGCCGCGGTGGCTGGCGCACTCGCCGATGGCGTAGACGCGCGGATCATAGGTCTGCATGGTGTCGTTGACCAGGATGCCGCGGTTGCAGGCGATGCCGGCCTGTTCGGCCAGCTCGCTGTTGGGGCGGATACCGGCGGCCATCACTACCAGGTCGGCAGGAATCAACTCGCCGTCCTTGAACTTCACCGCGCAGACGCGGCCTTCGCCGTTGTCCAGCAATTCGGCGGTGTGCTTGGGCAGAAGGAAGTTCAGGCCGCGGTCTTCCAGTGATTTTTGCAGCAGCTCGCCGGCGGTGCGGTCCAGCTGGCGCTCCAGCAGCCAGTCGCCGATGTGCACCACGGTGACGTCCATGCCGCGCAGCTTGAGACCGTTGGCCGCCTCCAGGCCGAGCAGGCCGCCGCCGATGACCACCGCGTGCTTATGGGTCTTGGCGGTGTCCATCATCATCTGGGT
The DNA here is from genome assembly GCF_002439135.1 of Pseudomonas sp. UBA6323. Lineage (NCBI taxonomy): Bacteria > Pseudomonadati > Pseudomonadota > Gammaproteobacteria > Pseudomonadales > Pseudomonadaceae > Pseudomonas > Pseudomonas sp. UBA6323. Next base: position 23,892 of record NZ_DJSX01000041.1, read on the forward strand.
GTCGGCGATGTCGCGATAGCCGATCACGCCAGCCAGATCCTTGCCCGGAATCGGCAGGATGAAGGGATTGGAGCCGGTGGCGATCAGCAGGCGGTCATATTCGGCCTCGCTGCCATCATCGGCGATGACCAGGCGCTTCTTGCGGTCGATCTTGACCACCTTGCGCCCGAGCAGCAGCTTGATGTGGTTTTCCGCGTACCAGTTCAGATCGTTGAGCACGATCTCCTCGAAGGTCTGCTCGCCGGCCAGCACCGGCGAAAGCAGGATGCGGTTGTAGTTGGGGTGCGGCTCGGCGCCGAACACGGTGATGTCGTAGAGATCGGGGGCGAGCTTGAGCAGCTCTTCGAGGGTGCGTACACCCGCCATGCCGTTGCCGATCATCACCAGCTTGAGTTTTTGCATGCCGGCCATCTCCTGAATCGTTGATCACGGAAAAATTGGCTGCCGTAAATGGCAGGCCAGAAAACAAAAAAGGCGTCCCGCTAGTCACCTAGCGAGGACGCCTTTGTCCAGGTCCCGTTCTGTCGGGAGGTGCAGCCTTCTTCGTTGAAGGCCGCACTTTATGTTGTGTCAGAAACAATGCAGCCCTTGTGCCAACTCTGCCGAATACGGTTTTTCAGGCGTTGCAGCCACGTTGCGGGGTCACGTGAGTTAGCGCGTGCACCGTTGCGAGGCTTTTTTGCGCTGCTTTGGTGCGAGCCGAGTCATTTGAGCAGCAGCACCGCCAGCAGCAGATTGAGCAGCAGCGATACCAGCGCCACCGTTCGCCAGACCAGCAGCGGCTCGCGCTCGAGCAGTGGCCGAGGGCGGCTGTTCAGCGACTGACGCTCAGCGCTTTCCAGGGCCAGCAGCCACTCTTCGGCGGTTTCGAAGCGCTGCGCCGGGCTGGCGGCGACCGCGCGGTTCAATATTTCATCGAGCCAGGCCGGCAGGTCCGGGCGGTAACGGCTGGCGGGTAGCGGCTGACCGAAGCGCGGGTGCTGGAAGGCCTCGATCTCGCCATATGGATAGTGCCCGGTCAGCAGGTGATAGAGGGTTACGCCAGCGGCATAGAGATCCTGCTGCGCACTGGGCGGACTGCCGGCGAAGGCCTCCGGGGCGATGTAGCTGGGCGTACCAGGCAGGCTGTGGGCCTCGTCGCGGGTCAGACCTGGACAGTAGGCGAGGCCGAAATCGAGCACGCGCAGCTCGCCGTCGTCGCCGAGCAGCAGGTTCTCCGGTTTGATGTCGCGGTGGATGATATTACGCCGGTGCAGCAGGCCGAGGGCCTTGATCAGCCGTGGCGCCAGGTCCTGCCAGTCGGCCAGGCTCAGCAGACCGGTCTGTCGTAGGCGCGCGGCCAGAGTCTGGCCGGCATATTCACGCTGCACGTAATACAGGTGCTGGCGCTGCGGCAGGGCGTGCAGTTCGGGGAAATGGCGCCCGGCGACGCGGCGCAGGAACCATTCCTCCTGCAGCAGCGCCGGGCCGGCCTGCTCCTCGCCGGCGCGGCTGGCCGGCAGCGTCTTGAGCAGCCAGGGCTGATTGTGCGCGTCGCGCACGCGGTAGATCAGCGACTGGCGCGATTCGCCGAGCAGGCCTTCGACCTGCCAGCCCTCGAATGTCCGGCCGACGCGCAGGCGCGGCGGTAGTGGCCAGTGATCGAGCTGGGCCAGGGTGTCGGCCAGCGCGGCGTCGGGAAGCTGCTCGACGTGCACCAGCAGGGCGCTGGCGTTGTCCTGGCTGCCGGCGCGGTGAGCCTCGGCGACCAGCGCCTGGCAGATCCTCTCTACGTCTTCGCCTCGCAGCAGTTCACCGATGCGCTTGTCACTGAGGCAGGCCCAGACCCCGTCGCTGACCAGCAGGAAGCGGTCGCCGGCCCGCAGCTCGCCGTCGCGGTAGTCCACCACCAGGTGCTGATCCAGGCCCATGGCGCGCTTGAGCACATGCTGCATGCCCGGCTGTTCCCATACGTGGTCCTCGGTCAGGCGCAGCAGGTGGCCGTCACGCCACAGGTAGGCCCGGCTGTCGCCGATATGCGCCAGGGTGTAGCGGCGGCCGCGCAGCACCAGCGCGGTAAGGGTGGTGAGCAGCGGCTGGCCGCCGCCATTGGCTTGCAGCCAGCGGTTATGCGCGAGCAGCAGGCGGTCCAGGCTGTGCTGCACCGGCCAGGTCTCAGGCGTGGAGTAGTAGTCCAAAGCCAGCGCCTGCAGGGTGGCGCGCGCCGCCAGGCCGCCGTCAGCGCACTGGCTGACGCCATCGGCCAGGCCCAGCAGGTAGCCCTTGCTGGCGGTCAGGGCCGGCGCCGGGGTGACCACACGCAGCGCGTCCTGATTCTCGCTGCGCGGGCCGATGGCGCTGGTTTCGCCGATGCTCAGTTGCAGGGTCATTCGCTCACACCCGCGCGACGGTCACCGCGGCGCTGCCCCAGGTGGTGCGCCAGCGCTGCTTGACCCCATGCAGGCCGACCCAGGCCAGTACGCCGAGGCTGGCGAACAGCCACAGGCCGAGCTGGTAGTCGCCGGTATGCTGCTTGATCGTGCCCAGGCCCGCGGCTAGGAAGAAACCGCCAACACCGCCGGCCATGCCGATTAGCCCCGTCATCACGCCGATCTCCTTGCGAAAACGCTGCGGCACCAGCTGGAACACCGCGCCATTGCCGGCGCCCAGGCCAAGCATGGCGGCTACGAACAACGCCAGGGCGGCGGTCGAACTGGGCAGGTTGAAGCCCGCCACGGCGATGCACAGCGAGGCGATGGTGTACATCATCAGCAGCGAGCGGATGCCGCCAATGCGGTCGGCCAGGGCGCCGCCGAGCGGGCGCAGCAGGCTGCCGGCGAACACGCAGGCGGCGGTGTAGTAGCCGGCGGTGACCGGGTTGAGTCCGTACTGGTCGCTGAAGTAGCCAGGCAGTGCGCTGGCCAGGCCGATGAAGCCACCGAAGGTGACGCTGTAGAAGAACATGAACCACCAGCTGTCGCGGTCGCCGAGGGCCTTGAGGTAGTCGCCGAAAGCTTTTGCCTTGGGCCGCTCCGGTGCGTTCTTGGCCACCAGTGCGAAGATCACCAGGGTCGCCAGCAGCGGGATCAGCGCCCAGCCGAACACGTTCTGCCAGCCGGAAAGCGCGGCCAGCCCAGGCGCGAACAGTGCTGCCAGCACGGTGCCGGAATTGCCCGCGCCGGCGATGCCCATGGCCTTGCCCTGGTGCTGTGGCGGGTACCACTGCGAGGCCAGCGGCAGGGCGACGGCAAAGGCGGCGCCGGCGAAACCGAGGAACAGGCCGAGCAGCAGTGCCTGCTCGTAGCTGCCGATGCCGATCTGCCAGGCGCAGAACAGCGCGACGATCACCACCACCTGGCCGAGCAAGCCAGCGGTTTTCGGCGACAGGCGATCAGCGAGAAAACCCATCAACAGGCGCAGCACGGCGCCGGCGAGAATCGGTGTGGCCACCATCAGGCCGCGTTGTTGGGCGTTGAGGTCAAGGTCGGTGGCGATCTGCACTGCCAGCGGGCCGAGCAGGTACCAGACCATGAAGCTCAGGTCGAAATAGAGAAAGGCGGCGAACAGTGTGGGGGCGTGGCCGGCTTTCCAGAAACTTGTATTCATCGATCACCTCATCAGCGAGAAGAAGCCCGACATGGCGCAGCAGATCGTGGTCGTGGACACGACTGCCGCACCTGTCGGGGAGGCCGTGCACGGGGTAATGCAGAGCCCAGCGGCCAAGGCCACAACAGGTTTGAACGATCGCGGTGCAGGCTCGGATCACGAAACCTGCTCCGGCCCCGAACGCTGGGGCGAACACGAAAAAAAACGCCGCTTCACCACAGGCCATGAAGGCGAGGTGAGGCGACGTCTTTGTCGTGAGGGAGGTGGCCGCCGTTGGCTACCTGGTACCAGGGACCAAGCAAGGGCCGGGCCAATCGATCAAAAGCTCTAAGATCGGGCGTTGGGCAAATTCAGCCGACGCAGCGCTGCCGCAAAACGAGGCGGTTTCACATTGGCTGCACCCCAACGGGGCGAGCGTTTGGTTCAGCTGCGCAGCGTGCTGAATGCGACCTGCGATTCGATTGTGGAAGATTGGGCAGCGCTGGTGGCGTGGGTTGGTAGCGGCAGGGTCAGCAGGGCGATTGCCAGCAGGTTGCTCAGCAATCCGGCCTGACGGGCGCGGCGGTAGGTGTCGGTCATCCTCGATCCCCCTTTTTCTGTTTATGAGCTAGGCGTAGCAGATGAATAGCGATGTGTCACGGAGCCGGCAGCAATAACTGTGCAAGTTTTCGTCAGAACGACCAGGCCGGGCTGCAGTGCGCGTCTTCGGCGGTACGCCAGCGGCAGTCAGTCGAGCCGATTGACCTTGGGGAATTTGCCACTGAAGGTGTCCGGCATCGGCACCACCTTCGACTGGCGATAGTCGAAGAACACGAAGCCGGACTTGGCCATGGCCACCAGCGTGCTGTCGGTTGGGCGGGTGATGCGGAAGGTGATGTCGCCGCCATACTTGTTGAAATCCATCACGCCGACTTCGAACAGCAACTGGTCACGGGCATGCGCCTCGGCCCGGTAGGTGGTGGCCAGATCGGTGACGATGATGCCGGTGCCGCTGCCATCGGTTTCACGGATGCCGAATTCGTAGAGAAAACGTGCGCGCGCCTCGGAAATCATCGAGATCATCGAGTCGTTGCCCAGGTGGTTGGCGCCGTTGATGTCGGTGACGCGCACGGTGAGGTGGGTGCTGTAGCAGTACTGGTCTTCGGGAAAGTCGAGGGTCAGGCGCGCCATGGTCGAACCGTTGTCGAGAAAAACGGCGATTGTATGCTGCCGCGTGCCTCAGCGGTGCAGGCTGTTGAGATGATGGAAGGTCACCCGGCCGCCTTCGTTGTCCGGCCCGGAATTGTCCTGGATATAGGCGCCCGCCTTGAAGTACAGGTACTGGGTGTTCCAGCGGCTGCTGAGCTGCCGGTAGACCGCGCCCTCGTCACCGTCGCTGCTGGCCACGCTGACCCCGAGGCGTCCGCTGGGCGTCACGCGCAGGTCGTAGCCGAAACGTTCGCCCAGCTGCACGTTCTCGGCCAGCAGGATGTTCTGCACCTTGCTGTCTCCGGGGCGGGCGCGCAGCAACAACTCGACGCGGCCGACGCCGCGGCGATAGTGATACTGCAGCTTGGCCAGCGGGTCGTTCTGGCTGCCCGGCACGTCGGTGCTGTGGATCTGGCCGATCACCACCTTGTTGCGGCTGGGCACCCGCTCTACCTGCAGTACGGCACTGAGGTAGTTGTCCGAACTGGCGTGCTGCCAGTTGCTCAGGCTGCCGTCGCGCTGGGTTTCGCGCAGCTCGCTGCGCGGATAGCGAGCATCCGCGGTGGTCGAGCCGGTCACGGGGACCCAGAAGGTCACGCTGCCGTCGCCGTTGCGCCGGAAGTAACGGCTTTCGTAGCCGTTGTTCAGGCGCTCGGTGCTGATGGTGGTGGGCGCGGGGTCGGTGGGGATCGACAGGTTCCAAGTGGTGAGGTCTAGCACAGCGTTCTCTACGTCGGTTGAAGGCACCTGTTCGTCCATGCAACAGGCCAGAGGTTCCCGCTCCGGTCCTCGATCCGGAGCGATGTCAGCGGTTCAGGCAGCGGGACGCTGCTGGCGCTGGTAGAGGAACTCCAGCACGGCGGTGCGATAGCTGTGGTACTGCGGGTCGTTGGCCAGCGCCAGGCGGTCGCGCGGGCGCGGCAGCTCGACGGCAAGGATTTCGCCGACGGTGGCCGCCGGGCCATTGGTCATCATCACGATGCGATCGGACAGCAACACGGCCTCGTCCACGTCATGGGTGACCATCACCACGGTGCTGCGGGTCTGGCCGACGATGCGCAGCAGCTCGTCCTGCAGATGCGCGCGGGTGAGCGCATCGAGGGCACCGAACGGCTCGTCCATCAGCAGCACCTTGGGCTCCATAGCCAGGGCGCGGGCAATGCCGACGCGCTGTTTCATGCCGCCGGAGATCTCGCTGGGATGCTTGTGCATGGCATGGCCGAGGCCGACCATGTTCAGCGCCTGTTCGGTACGGGCCTTGAGCTGGGCCTTGCTTTCCTGCGCGCCGAATACCCGTTCCACCGCCAGATGGACGTTACCGAAGCAGGTCATCCAGGGCAGCAGGCTGTGGTTCTGAAACACTACGGCGCGCTCCGGGCCGGGGCCGTCGATCTCGCGGCCATTGCAGATCAACCCGCCTTCGTTGGCCTCAAGCAGGCCCGCGATCAGATTGAGTACGGTCGACTTGCCGCAACCGGAATGGCCAATCAGCGCCACGAACTCGCCGCGGGCGATGCTCAGGTTGACGTCGGCCAGGGCCTGGAAGCGGCCTTTTTTGGTATCGAAATGCTTGGATACCTGGGTCAGCTCTACGAATTTGTCCATCGAAATTCTCCCATTCTCTCGCCGTAGCCCGGATGCAATCCGGAGGATTCTGGTCATGGCGACCTGAATATAATCCAGGCTACTCTTCATTTAAAACAATGAGTTGGCGTAATGTCTTGTAAGCCTTTATCAGCTTGCGTAGTCGAAGCGTCTGGCGATCAGCAGCAGCGTCTGCTCCAGCGCCAGGCCTACCAGACCGACGATGATGATGGCGATGAGGATGTGCTCGACGTTGAGGTTGTTCCACTCGTCCCACACCCAGAAGCCCAGGCCGATGCCGCCGGTGAGCATCTCCGCGGCGACGATCACCAGCCAGGCCACGCCGATGGCTAGGCGGATGCCGGTCATCAGGTGCGGCAGCACGGCGGGGAATAGGATGCGCGTCAGCACCTTGAACTCCGACAGCTTGAGCACGCGGGCCACATTCAGATAATCCTGCGGCACGCTGGCAACGCCCGCCGCGGTGTTGAGAATGATCGGCCAGATCGAACTGATGAAGATCACCCAGATCGACGCCGGCCCCGCTGCCTCGAACACCAGCAGGCCGATCGGCAACCAGGCCAGCGGCGAGACCGGACGCAGCAGGCTGATGATCGGCGCCAGCATGCCAGCGAGAAAGGCGAAGCGGCCGATGGCGAAACCCAGGGGAATGCCTACCAGCGCAGCGAGACCGAAGCCGATGCCGACTCGACCGAGCGAATTGAGGATGTTCCAGCCGATGCCCATGTCGTTGGGGCCGTTGTCGTAGAACGGGTCGGCGAACAGCACCAGGGCAGCCTGCCAGGTGCTCAGCGGCCCCGGCAGACCTTCGCTGTATTGCGCCAGCAGCGACCAGAAGCCGATGAAGGCGAGGATGCCCAGCAGCGGGGCGATACCGGCCTTGGCCAGGTGACCGAGGGTCGTTGCGCTCGGCAGCGGGGCGGCAGGCGAAAGACGCGGTTTGCTGACTGTGGGAAGGGGCGTTTTCAGGGGCGCGTTCATGATCACCTCCGGTCAGGCTTTGATGGCGAAGGAATCGGCGTAGGCGGCCGGGTTGCTGCCGTCCCATACCACACCGTCGATCAACGTGCTGCTGCGTAGCGGGCTGCTCGGCACCGCCACCTTGAGCGCGCCAGCAGCCTCGGCGTAGAGCGCGGTCTGGTTGATCTGCGCGGCCACGGCGGCGTAGGCCGGCGCGTCCTTGAGCAGGCCCCAGCGCTTGAACTGGGTCAGGAACCACATGCCGTCGGAGTGATAGGGGAAGTTGACGCTGCCGTCCTTGCAGAAGGCCATGGCGTGCTCGTCCTTCCAGCTGTTACCGAGGCCGTCCTCGTACTGGGCGAGGAAGCGCGGCTCGATAACCTGCACCGGTGCGTTGACGTAGGCCTTGCCGGAAATCAGCTTGGCGGTGCTCTTGCGGTTCTCCTCGCTGGCCTCGATGAAGCGACTGGCATCGAGAATCGCCATGATCAGCGCGCGCGCCGCATTGGGGTACTGCTCGACGAAGGCGCGGGTGGTGCCGAGCACCTTCTCCGGATGGTCCGGCCAGATCTGCTGGGTGGTGGTGGCGGTAAAGCCGATCTTGTCGAAGATCGCCCGCGCGCCCCAGGGCTCGCCAACACAGAAGCCGTCCATGTTGCCGACGCGCATGTTGGCGACCATCTGCGGCGGCGGTACGACGATGGTCTTCACGTCGCTTATCGGGTTGATGCCCAGGCTGCCGAGCCAGTAGTACAGCCACATGGCATGGGTGCCGGTGGGGAAGGTCTGGGCGAAGGTCAGCGGATTACCGCCTTTTTTCACGTGCTCGGCCAGTTGCGCGCCGTTGGTTATCCCGGCTTCGCGCAACTGCTTGGACAGGGTAATGGCCTGGCCGTTCTGGTTCAGCCCCATCAGCACCGCCATGTCTTTCTGCGGGCCGGCCAGGCCGAGCTGGGCGCCGTACATCATGCCGTAGAGCACGTGGGCGGCATCGAGCTCGCCGGTGCCCAGCTTGTCGCGCACGCCGGCCCAGGAGGCCTCCTTGCTCGGCTTGATGGTCAGGCCGTACTTCTCACCGAAACCCTGGGTGGCTGCCACTACCACCGATGCGCAATCGGTCAGGGGAATGAAGCCGACCGTCAGCGCGGATTTCTCCGGTGCGTCGGAGCCGGCAGCCCAGGCCGCACTGCGTAGCGATGCGGGGGCGGACAGGCCGAGTGCGGCGATACCGCCTACGGCGCCGGCCAGGGCGATGGATTGCTTGAGGAAATTGCGGCGGCTGGTGCCGAAGGGCTTGGTCGAATCACGATCGGTCATGGGTCTAATCCTTGTCAGGCGCATAAACAAAAACGGCGTACGCCAGGCCACCTCGTTAAGAGGAGGTGACCTGACGGACGCCGTTGTCCGTGATCCCGGCCCGCCGCCGTTGGCGTGCTACGCAGGATGTTGACAGGGCATTAGCAAGGGGCTTGCCAGCTTTCGCTCGCAGCACTCGGCGATACGCGAACGGAACTGCGGATAAGAGGCTAGATTTTATAAATCAATGGCTTGCAGCTATGTGATGAGATCGATTGGAACCTTTGCGGCTTTGCGCAGGCGCCATTGTTGCGGGCCTGCCATTGAGCCAATGCCGTGCATGGCCGTGCGTCACTGAGCGTTTTTGGTTCGCCTTGTCGGCTCAGGAGGCCGGCTGTACATGGGCTTCTTCGACGTAATCGCGCAACCAGCGCAGCACCTCGACGGCTTCCCAGCGGGCCGGATCGAACAGCGCATAGGCCAGCCCCTGATAACCGACCACATCCAGTTGCCGGTGATAGCCAGCGCGCTGCAACAATGCCTCGATCTCGGCGAAGCAGGTATTGAAGTGCTGACGATTAAAGGGCGTGCGGCTCTCGGTGACGATGCCTTCAAGCAGCAACTCGTCGACCATCTCGCGAACGCGCTCCAGCGGCATGCGGTTCACTCGGTGTTTCAGCTGCAGTACGTCCAGCATGATGGCGCTCCTATGTGCTCGGTCATTTGCCTGCGAATAGGGTAATCGAAAAATACTGTACAAATAAACAGTATTGGGTGATAGTGGCCTCATTCAGGCGACAACGACCCGCCCACCATGCAGATGTGGGCGCCTTGCAAGGGGGTATTGGCAATGCAACATATGCTGATGACGATTGTGCTACTGGCCCTGTTGAGTGGCTGCGCGCAACCGCAGATCGAGCGACCACAGGCCAACGGTGCCTATCTGGTGATCGAGGGCGAGCAGGCCTGGGCCGTGCTGGTCTCCAATGGTCAGCGGGTTGAAGAGGCAGGCGTGGTACTCGACGTGATCCACCTGCCCAGCCACCACTCCAATATCGCCGCCAGCTATGTGATCGAAACGCCCAATTGCGGCAGGCTGCAATGGCTTACCGAGCGCCATGGCGCTGCCGAGGGCGAAACCACGCTGCTGCCGACAGCCTTCAATGAGCAATTGAGCAAGCCTGGCTGCGTACTGGCCCAGGGTATGAGCAGGGCCTGGACGGCGCTGGACTACTCCGGCTGAACACGCAGCAACCTTTGCCCTCAGAGCAACAGGCAAAAAACTAAAGCGCCGCGACCTCAACGGAAGCGGCGCTTTTTTCTAGGCGCGATGTGTCGCGTGCTTACATCAGGTGCTGCTTGTCCATCTCGATGGCAGCATCGAGGGTTTCCAGTAGCGCCTTGCGCACCTTCGGCTTGGTGTTCTTGTGCGCCGTCATGTTGATCTTCTTCATCTGCTGCGCCGCAGCCTGGGCGGTGGCCAACAATTGCTCGGCCGGCACCACCTTGTCTAGGAAGCCGGCATCCACGGCGCCAGCCGGGTCGAACATCTCGCCATTGATCACCGAGCGGTGGAAGGCCGACTTGCGCAGACGGTCACGGGCCAGCTCGATGCCGACATGGTGCATGGTCATGCCGATCTGCACTTCGTTCAGGCCGATGCTGAACGGGCCCTCGACGCCGATGCGGTAATCGCTCGACAGCAGGATAAATGCACCCTTGGCCACGGCATGGCCAGTGCAGGCGACGATGATCGGGAAGGGGTGGGCGAGCATGCGCCGCGCCAGGGTAGAACCTGCAGCGACCAGGTTGATCGCGTTCTGCGGGCCGGAGGTCATTACCTTCAGATCGTAGCCACCGGAAAGAATGCCCGGCTGGCCGGTGATGATGACGATGGCGCGATCCTGCTCGGCGCGGTCGAGCGCAGCATTGAAGGCGGCGATCACGTCAGGCGAGATGGCGTTGACCTTGCCATTGCTCAGGGTGAGGGTGGCGATGCCGTCTTCGAGTTGATAGCTGATCAGGTCGCTCATGGCAGTTTTCCTTGTTGGAGCCGCAGGCTGAATGTCGGCAGAAGGTACTCAGCCCAATCGCTCCGGTAAAGCGCCGTGACTGACTGGCGGGTCAGCGGTTTTGCCTATCGTGGCGATGCCGGATGGCAATTGGCGGGCAGCGAAGCCTGGCTATTAAGGTGGCGGCGAAGCGAAGGAGCTGTCCATGAACATCCTGTATTCCATCCTTTATACCCTCGCCGTGATCGGCCTACTGCTGGGCTCGGTCACGCTCAGCGAAACGCTCTGCCTGCGCAGCCCCGCCGGTGTGCTGTTTCTGTTCGGTGCGGGGCTGTTCATGTCCCTGGGTTTCCTGCTGTTCGGCCACCTGCGTTTCGACGAAACGCCTGCCGACGACCCCGAGGAAAACCCGCTGCGCTCTTAAGCGCATGAATCCTTTAAAAAAATTTGCCATTCGGAAAACATTCGACTACATTAGCGCACCTCGACGGGCTACAGGCCAAAACGTCGAGATCCGGTGAAGTGTCCGAGTGGTTGAAGGAGCACGCCTGGAAAGTGTGTATACGGGAAACCGTATCAAGAGTTCGAATCTCTTCTTCACCGCCACTTTCGCAAAACCCCTGCAGGGAAACCTGCAGGGGTTTTTGCTTTTCTGATACCCAAATTTTTACGCTATGCGTACCCAGGATGCGTACACGCAGCATCCTGACAGGGTGCGAATGAGCTTGATCTCATATCGGCCTTTTAGGCATTGCTGCCTGAGCGCATCCCGATACGGCGTGCACTCAGTTCCAGCAGTCAAGTGCGGAGCAGGGCGCTGTTGACCATGCGGCGCTTGCCTAGCTTTACGGTGGGGAGAACGCCTTTCATCGCCCAGGCACGCGCGGTGCCGTAGGTCAGGCCGTTGCGGTCGGCCCAGGACTCGACGGTTTCCACGTCCTGTTGCGGGCCTATCAGCTTCGAAGGTTCCAGCTCTTCCAGTTCCATGCTCGTTCCGTCACTATTCGTGTCAATGCCAGTGATTCAGTATTGCGTTATCCAAAATGGATGATGTTGAAACGGATAATGTCATTGTTGATCCATATTGGATATATCAACTATAGATCAAGTGGCTATGATTAAAGAGCGCGTTATAACTATTTTGAAAAGCTCCGGGATTCGGCTTCCTGAGCTGGAGGAGCGCACTGGCATCAGTCGCTACACCTGGAACAACCTGAAGAACACCGCCAGAAAGCGCGAAATCAAGGCAGAGGAGATCGAAGCTATCGTTAAGCTCTTTCCTCAATACGCTTTGTGGGTAGTCAGTGGCGAGGTCGCGCCAGAAGCAGGACAAACAAGCCCCGAATACGATCAAGCCAATTCAAACTTGCCCAATCAAAACGCGGGATAGCGATTACAAAGGAAGTAGCTAAGCGCTGGATCGCCCGGTAATAAAAGTGGGCTGGCAGGGTTAAAATAAAAAACGAATGTGAGGCTGCAAACGGGTATGGACTATATCAATCCTGCAAGAAGACTACACACATTATTGACTGTTGGGAAAAGGATACCTAATCAAACAAATTGCAAGTTTGCTTGGGGAGAATTTCTTGGGGTGGATCAAAATAGTCCAGAGCTTTTGCGCAAAATGGCAAAGGTAATGATGCTGCCAGAACAAATAATGAATATTGTTGAAAAGGAGTTTCCCAACAGGGTGCCTTTACAAAAGCATTGGGCTGTTCCAGTAAGAACTGCATTTGAAAAGCAAAATTTAAGTTCTAGCTGGGAGAGCTTTATAGGGCATATATCAAGCACTGCGTTAGATTTCCTTATCATTACCTCCGATCTAATAGAGGGTAAAACGGCTTCTGATGAAATTAGCGATGACGACCTCAGCAAGGTGCGTAATGCTTTTTTGAAAGTACAGGAAGAATTGCTGGACTGCAATGTTTCAGAGGAGGTGAAGAGGTATTTGTCAAGAGCTGTATTAAAAATAATAATGGCTGTAGATGATTATAAAATAGCAGGTAGTGTGGAAATGCTTGATGCTATTGATATGGCCTTGGGGAGGGCGGTGCACGATGAGGCCTATAAAAAGACACTGTCTGAAACAGATGTTGGAAAAAGCTTTGTTGATGCAATAAATCTTGCAGCTGCAGTTGTGACTGTTGCTGGCGGAGTGCACGCGATTTCAACACCGTTTATGAGTGCTATCTGCGGTAGTTAGAGTTTTTGAAAGCATGGAGGCGATATGAAATCCAACTGGGACGACGCACCAGACTATCTACGCAGCAAGAAAAAGCCCGGCCCATGGCGAATGGTGGCCATCCTGGGTGTGGGTTCCGCGATTACCTGGGGCGTGATCGCACTGTTTGCCAAGCCAATCGTGACCAATGTTGACCAGCTCACGCAGGCGATACACGTAGACGGCAAACCCCTGTTCAGCCAGCAACCGGCGACACAGCCCTACAGCGAGCCAGAACCGCCAGCAAGTCTTTTAGAGGCTTTTGAACCGGGTACTGTGCAGCAGAATTATCAAGCATTGGCACAGCCTCAGCCATATGCCTCGATGGAGTGGACAGAGGAAGAAAAGGCGAGAGCTATTGCCAGTGCGCAAAATGCGTTCAGTGACAAGAACTACACGCCCAAGCAGCCGGCCAGCACCTACACACCACCCGCAACCCATCGCATAGCCCAGGCACCCCAGCAAACGCAGCAACGCCAAACCAGGCAGGTAAACCGCGAGCACACATCCAAGTGGATCAAGAGCTGGAATGGCGGCACTAACTACCTGGCTGAGTGGCTATCGGTGAACAACTACATCGACAGCACCAGCGTCTGCGCCAATCACCGGCGCGGATCAATCGACTACCGAGAATGCCGCAAGGCCGCCAAACAGCACTTTCACGATCAGTGCAGAACCTGGCGTGCCCGCTATGACAGTGACCGCAAGACAAGCAGTGATCGCATGAAGACGCGCTATTGCTCTGCGGCGAGTAGTTTTAATCCAATGGGTTAGTGCTTGGGGCGGCTTTAGATTTTAGCTTGTTTAACGACTCTAGCTCTTGCCGCATAGCAAGTGGTCAGGAAGGCTACTGGCGGAATCAGGTGCATTGCGAGAATAACCAGTATGGATTTGGCTAAAGAGGTTGCTGTTGGGCCAGACCAATAAGCTGCGTCAAATAGCTTGTTGCCTGAGACCTGATTTAGAATCTCAAGTATTGCTGTCATGGCCAAGATGTAGAACGTAAGTTGAGCGACACCGTATAGGTATACAGGCAGTGTGTGGATTGAAAATACCTGATGGTTTCGTAACGAAAAAATAATGAAGGCTAAAATTAGTGCGCTGGTGGCTAGCCTGAAGTAGGCTATTTCACGAGGTATCACTGATAGATACAAATGATGTAGGAACGAAACGCTGCTGGCTTTAGCAAGCGTTCCTTTTTGGGTTGCAAGAAAATAATTGACGTCACCCCAAAGCAGGTAAATTGTGATAGCTGCAAGCAATAACAATAAGGCGTTGGCCGCGAGAGAAGTAGAGGCGGGCTTAAGACTGACAGCGGCTGAAGGTTCGAACGTGCTGGGCATACAATAGTCTCAATTGGGTAGGGGGCTGTTTCGTTCTTCTTGGCCCTATGGGTAAGTGCCCCACGAGAAAACCGGTCCGCAATAAATTACGGTGTTGCACGAAATAAACATGCTGAGGAGGTAGCCGCCCAAGGCTCCGATAGACCCCACGACAAAGCCTTTCTCGGCGGTTTGACTGGGCTTGAATTTGGAGTAGATCAGGGCGGCAACTGTGCCTGCTATCGCACCCATCAGCCCAAGCAGGTGGTCCACCCCAGGGCCATGGAGGCTAACCAGTGACATGTTGATTGCCCTGATCATTACCGTGGTGGCGAATGCCACGGCGAGGCCAGTAAGAAATCCCTTATGAGGCTTGAAGATCAGGCAGAGGACGATGCACGTCAGCGCCGTGAAGTAGCTGTATGACGTGACCCAGGACGGAAGAGCTTCGCCACTGCTAAGTAGGAAAGCTGCGGTTGTCAGGTGGGTAAGGCCCAAGGCGACGGGGAAGTCGTGTTGCTTCAGTGATCTTCCGTTGATCAATTGTAATTCTCCTATACTTAGCTGAAGTGATGACCTATGTAGGGAGATAGCACATCCTTGACGGTAAGGGCAGCAATTACAATAGACATAGCAAGCAGCCAGCTAATCAAAACCATAAATTTGCTGCCGCCAAACTTTCGGTGCCACCACCAGCGCAAAGAAAGAAGCGCGAGGCATAGCGGCGGGATGGTTGCGAGCGCTATAGCCAATCCAACTAAGCTAGTTGGCCGAGTGCACGTTATGGCTACAACGGTCAAAAGAAACGCCATCAGCAACTTGCGCCGACGTTCAGGCCATGGATTGTGAAGCGGGATTGGGCGCATTTTTTTCCAAGCATGTGGAATAGAAAGGATTAGTGGCCAGACGCTATTGCTTGCATCGAGGTTTGTCCAGCGACTATGTAGCGATTTGCCAAAAACACTGCGTTAAACCGAGACGAAGTGAGTATTGAAAGGCAAAAAGCATGTGCCACGACGTTACCAGAGCAGCCTAGGCTTTCTCATCGGGATAATCTCTTGTGCAGCACGCGCTGACGAAGATGGCCAAAGTAATGGCGATCAGCAGGCTCTGCGGGCTTGGATGCGGCACCAGCAAGCAATCCGTTGCGCAATCGTGTACGGCTGTCGTCTGGCATGGATGCTCCCTTGAAGAAATTAACCTAAAAGGTTATTTTGTGTGGCATGGAAAAGCGCAAACCCCATTTCAAGCTTGAGCTAGTGAAGCAGGCCGTAGCCGACCAGCGTTATCGCTTCACCCGCGTAGCCCTTGAAGGGGGCGCTGAGCTGGGTATGGAGATGGCCGACATGCTGGCCGTCATCAGTGCCCTGAGCAGCCGCGACTTTTTTAAGAGCATGACAACCCATGCGGATCATACTCCCTGGCAGGACGTTTACCGACCCGATACCGAATTCGGGCAGGTCTACCTGAAGTTCACGCTGGTGGCCGATCTGCTGATCGTTTCCTTTAAGGAGAAGTGACCATGAAATGTCCAGTATGCGGCGGGGCGGAACTGGTTCACGACACCCGCGATATGCCCTTCACCTACAAGGGGCAGACCACCCAAATTACTGCGGTAACGGCTGACTGGTGCGATGCCTGCGGCGAGTCCCTGACTGGGCCGACTGAGAGTGAGCGCGTTATGCGTGCCATGAACGAGTTTCGTCAGCAGGTGAACGCCCAGGACGGCAATCAGGAGCTGATTCGCAGTGTGCGTAAGCAGTTACGGTTGAGCCAGCGCGAAGCGGCAGAGCTGTTCGGCGGTGGGCCGAATGCGTTTTCTCGCTACGAGCGAGGCAGCACGGAAGCACCGCAACCGCTGGTGCAGTTGTTCAAGATCCTGGGCCGGCACCCGGAGTTGATCAACGAGCTGCGTGCAGGTTGATGCCGAAATCTAGAGCCGAATAGCGACGAATCGAGCAGGTGAGGGGAGTCCAAGACCCGTAATGAGCGGGTTTGGCACGGACTGACACGCTACCGAAACGGGTTCAAATATCTTCTTCACCGCCACTTTCGCAATACATCAAGCCCCGAGAGCTGAAAAGTCCTCGGGGCTTTTGTTTGCTGTCTTTCTGCCGGCCTACGTCAGCACGTCGCGTATTCGCTTGCGTCATGGCTCGCCTGAACTCGTGTCTGGCCGGCTTCAGTCCATCCGGCTATCCATTGGCAATATCCATGATCACTATCGAAACCACTGATTTCTGCCTGGCGAGGCCGCGGCATAAAGTTGATCCCAACAGAGATTGAGTTGGATTGGAGGTCATTATGTCCCGTATCGATGTGGTTTCCCTTGTTGGTAGCGCCGTGCCTGCCGAGCTGCGATCCGATGGTCATATGGCCTGCTGGCTGCTGATGGTCGATGGCCAGCCCAAGGCCGGTCCGTTCGCTTCCCGCGAGGCTGCGCTGGCTTGCCAGGCTGTCTGGCTACTCAGCAGCGGCGTTCGCCGCGAAAGTGATTCGCTGCTGGCCTGATCCCCCGTTTACCCCGCGCTTGCTCCAGCGCTCCCCTTGGCCCGCCTCTGGCGGGCTTTTTCTTGCCTGGCGGGTAGAATGGCGAACATTTCTTCAAGGGGCGCAGCGTGGCCAGGTGGGACATCTTCTGCAGCGTAGTGGACAACTACGGTGATATTGGCGTGACCTGGCGGCTGGCCCGGCAACTGGCTGCCGAGCAGGGCCATGCGGTGCGCCTGTGGGTCGATGAGCTGGATGCGTTCGTGCGCTTGTGCCCCGGCGCCAGTACCAGCGCCGAGTGGCAGCACCACTCGGGTGTCGAGGTGCGCCAGTGGCCTGAGCCGTTCCCGGCGGTAGCGCCGGCCGATGTGGTGATCGAGGCTTTTGCCTGTCAGTTGCCGCCTTCCTATATAGAGGCGATGACTGACGACTCCAGACGTCTGTGGCTGAACCTGGAATACCTCAGTGCCGAGGACTGGGTGGCGGGCTGTCATGGCTTGCCGTCGCCGCAGCCGGGCGGTTTGCAGAAGTTCTTCTTCTTTCCCGGGTTCGTGGCGGGCACGGGGGGATTGCTGCGTGACGCTGACTTGCTGACGCGACGCCGCGCATTTCAGGCCGATGCGTCGGCGCAACAGGCGTTTTTGCGCTCGCTTGGCGTGGTGCGTGAGGCCGGGGCGCGGCTGATTTCGCTGTTCGCCTACGAGAATGCAGGGCTGGCGGGCTGGCTCGACGCTCTTGCAGCTGATACGCAGTCGAGCCAGTTGTTGGTGCCGCAGGGCAAGGTTCTCGGCGATCTGCAAGTCTGGCTCGGGGAGGCGCAGCTGGCACCGGGTGATCAGCATCGCCGTGGCAGTCTGCAGATTCACGTGTTGCCGTTCGTCGCGCAGGACGATTACGACCGTCTGCTGTGGTGCTGCGATCTCAATGCGGTGCGTGGCGAGGATTCCTTCATTCGTGCGCAGTGGGCCGGTCGGCCATTGCTCTGGCACATTTACCCGCAGGAAGAAGGGGCGCACTGGGATAAGCTGGAGGCTTTTCTCGCGCTTTATGGCGCTGAGCTGCCATCGGAAATATCGGCCGCTTATGCCGCCCTCTGGCGTGCATGGAATGAGGGAAGCGGTATGGAGCAGGCGTGGCTTGAGCTGCAAGATGCATGGCCGACGCTGCAGCAACATGCCGAGCGCTGGTGCGATTTGCAGGCCGCTCGGCCGGACCTCGCCACAGCGCTGGAACAGTTTTACCGAAATTGGCTATCATACGCGGCCTAGATTTCTGTACCTCCCGCATATTTCGGATATCCGCATGAAAACTGCACAAGAAATGAGAGTCAACAGCGTGGCCCTGATCGATGGCCAGCCGTGGCTGATCCAGAAGGCCGAGTTCACCAAGTCCGGTCGTAACAGCGCCATCGTCAAGATGAAGCTGAAGAACCTGCTCAACGGTTCCAAGACCGAGACCGTCTACAAAGCCGACGACAAGATGGAGCCGGTGATTCTCGAGCGCAAGGAAGTGAACCTGTCCTACATCAGCGGTGAGGACTACGTGTTCATGGATCCGGAGTACAACTCCTATGAGCTGCGTGCCGAAGATCTGGAAAGCGTTCTGCCGTTCATCGAAGAAGGCATGGCCGACGTCTGCGAAGCCGTGTTCTTCGAAGGCAAAGTGATTTCCGTCGACCTGCCGACCACCATCGTGCGTCAGGTTGTCTACACCGAGAACGCTGCTCGTGGCGACACTTCCGGCAAGGTGATGAAGCCTGCCAAGCTGCGCAACGGTACCGAGATCAAGGTTGCCGAGTTCGTCGACATCGACGACTGGATCGAGATCGATACCCGTGACGGTTCCTACAAGGGCCGCACCCAGGCTCCGGCCTGAGCTTGAACGCTACGAAGAACCCGGCCTAGGCGCCGGGTTTTTTGTGTCTGGTTTTCAGGGCGCTATCGCGGCTGAAGCCGCTCCCACACAAGCCTTACTGCTGTGGGGTGGCGAGACTGGCTTGCAGCGCCTGATCCCAGGGCGGCGGGAAGCCGAAGCGCTGCTTGAGAAAACTCAGCAACAGGCGCGTGCGCGGGCTGGCTTCGCGCTCCAGGCGCAGGGCGTAGATGCATACAGGCTCGGTGGCCGGCAGCCCTTGCTCGCAGAACAGCGGGATCAGCTCGCCGCGTTGCAGGTGCTCGCTGCTCATCCAGGTGGGCAAGTGCGCGATGCCCAGGCCGGCGAGGGCGCTGAACAGCAGGGTTTCGGCGTTATTGCTGGTCTGGCGCAAGCGCTTGGGCTTGCACAGCTGCAGTTTACCGTCCACCTCGAAACGCCAGGCATAGGGCGGCGCGAGGCTGTCCCAGTCGAGGCCGTCGTGTTGCTCCAGCTCTAACGGGCTACGCGGAATGCCGCGGCGGCGCAGGTAGTCCGGGCTGGCACAGAGGATGCGGGTCATCGATGCCAGCGGCGTGGCGACCAGGCGGCTGTCGGGCAGCGGGCCGATGCG
Source organism: Pseudomonas sp. UBA6323 (assembly GCF_002439135.1). Lineage (NCBI taxonomy): Bacteria > Pseudomonadati > Pseudomonadota > Gammaproteobacteria > Pseudomonadales > Pseudomonadaceae > Pseudomonas > Pseudomonas sp. UBA6323. The sequence goes on from NZ_DJSX01000041.1 coordinate 43,056, forward strand.
TACGACGATGTCCACTTCGCCCAGGTGCTCGCCCTGCAGGTCGATGAAACTGTCGATCAGGCGCAGTTGCACGTCCAGCCCGGGATTGGCGCGCAGGAAATCGGCAATCGCCGGGGCGAGATGACGACGGCCAAAGGGTGAGGGCGCGTCGATGCGAATCAGACCTTCCGGCGCGCTGGTCAGCGATACCACCTCGGCACGCGCCAGGTGCAGCTCGGCGAGAATGCGCCGGGCACGTTCGGCGAACGCCAGGCCCGCCGGCGTCACCCGTACGGCGTGGGTGGTACGGCTGAACAGACTGCTGCCCATCGCGCGCTCCAGTGCGTCGATGCGCCGGGCAACTGCCGAGGGCGTGAGCGGATGGCGCCTGGCAGCGGCAGAGAAACTGCCGGTTTCCAGTACGTCGAGAAACAGTTCCAGCTGATCGGTCAGGGCATCGGGGTTCATGGCGCTTGCTTGTGCTTAATCGGCAAAGCCATTTTGCGTTGTTGTGCGTTTCCGCGCTAGCCGTCACTAAGTAACATGCGCGCACTATCTGGAGGTCTCATGAATCTGTTCGACCTGTTGCTGAATCTGTTGCTGGGCCTGGGCCTGGGAACCCTGGGCGGCCTGTTCGGAATCGGCGGCGGCCTGATCGCCATTCCGGTGCTGGGCATTGTCTTCGGGCTGGATCAGCAACTGGCGCAGGGCACCGCGCTGGTCATGGTGGTGCCGAATGTGATGTTGGCGATCTGGCGCTATCACCAGCGCAATCGCATCAACCTGCGGCATGCACTGCTGCTGGGCGTCACCAGTTTCCTCTGTGCCTGGCTGGCCTCGTTATATGCGGTGGAGGTGGATTCGCGCACCATGCGCTGGGCCTTCGTCGGTTTCCTGCTGGCGCTGGCGGCGTACAACCTGTTGCGCATGCTGATGGCCCAGGCGGCGGCCAGCGGCGAGCTGCGTCACCACTGGGGCTGGTTTGGCGTGCTGGGCGGGGTGTCCGGTGCCATGGGCGGCCTGTTTGGTGTAGGCGGCGCGGTAGTGGCGACGCCGGTGTTGACCAGCGTGTTCGGCACCACCCAAGTGGTGGCGCAGGGGCTATCGCTGTCGCTGGCGCTGCCCAGTACTGGGGTCACGCTGTTCACTTACGCGTTGCATGACCACGTCAATTGGTGGATGGGCGTGCCGCTGGCTGTCGGTGGACTGCTCAGTATCAGCTGGGGCGTGCGTTTGGCACACTCGCTGCCTGAGCGCCTGCTGCGCAGCCTGTTCTGCGGCTTCCTGCTGCTTTGTGCGCTGATGCTCGCGCTGGAGTCAGGCGGCAGCCTATAAACGGAAACCTTCGACGATGTGATCGGCCAGGCATTCGGTGACGGGTGACTGGCTGCTCTCGTTGCGTAGCAGCACGATGCTGGTCAGCGGCAGCAATGGCAGACCTTCGGCTTCGCCGAGGATGCGCAGGTCCGGGGTGATCAGGCTTTGCAGTTGCGCGGTGACGGCCAGGCCGGCGCGCACCACGGCGAAGATCGCCGACAGGCTCGGGCTGGTGTAGGCGATGCGATAGGGCCGGTGCATCGCATCCAGCGCGTTACAAGCCCACTCGCGGCAGAAACAGTCGGCGTTGAACATGGCCAGCGGCATGGGGTTCTGTTCGTGTGGCGCGAAACCCTGGGCCACGGCCCAGGCGAAGCGCTCCTGGCGCAGCAGTTGGCCGATCTCCATGCCGGGCTGGCGAGTGACGATGGTCAGGTCGAGATCCTGGCGCAGCAGCAACTGGCCGGACGGTTCGCAATGAACCTCGACCTGAACCAGCGGATAGGCCTGAGCGAAGCGCGAGAGAATCTCCGGCAAAAAGCGCATCACGTAGTCGTCCGGCGTACCGATGCGCACGGCGCCGACCATATGTGGCTCGCGCAGAGTATTGAGTACCTCGCCATGCAGTTTGAGGATGCGCCGCGCATAGCCCAGCAGCACCTGGCCTTCAGGTGTCAGCCGCACCTGGCGGCCGTCGCGCTCGAACAGCGGGCGCTGCACCACATCTTCCCTCCAGCCGCTTCATCTGCATGCTCACGGCCGACTGGGTGCGATTGACCGTTTCCGCGGCGCGGGTAAAGCCGCCGGTGTCGGCGATGGCCACGAAGCTGCGCAGCAGTTCGGTATCGATACTGGGATGGTAAGCCATTCATCAATCCTCGAGATGGATTGCATAAGAAACATTCGTTGGATTGATCATAAGCTCGGGCTGACACTGACGCCAACCCCACAGGGAGGGCGAGAAGATGAAAGGTCAAAAAGGTTACGCGCTGGCGCAGGCCATCCACTTTGAACGACTGCCGTCATTGACCAGTGTTTGGCGTATGCTGCGGCGCTGGCGCCAACTGGCTCGTGAGCGGCAGCAGTTGGCCCAATTGGGCGACATGGCGTTAAAGGATCTGGGCTTGTCCCGAGCCGATGCGTTGCAGGAGGCGGAGTGACCGTTCTGGGATGATCCGTTGAAAAAATGAGTGGCAATACTGGAGTTGTTGAATGACCGCGGTACGCAAAGGCGCCGACACTTTTCTGTTCCAGCTGATGCTGTTGCTGTGCGCCATCTGGGGCAGCCAGCAGGTGGCGATCAAGCTGGCTGCCGACGATGTTGCGCCCATGCTGCAGGTGGCGCTGCGTTCCGGCATCGCGGCCTTACTGGTCGGCATGCTGCTGCTGTGGCAGGGCGGTTGGCGTGAATGGCTGAGTTCTACCTGGCTGGCCGGCGTGCTGGCGGGTGTGCTGTTCGCGCTGGAGTTCTTCTTCATCGCCTTGGGCCTGCGTCATACCACGGCCTCGCATATGGCGGTGTTTCTGTATACAGCGCCGATCTTCTCGGCGCTGGGGCTGCACCTGCTGCTGCCCAGCGAGCGCCTGCGACGCTTGCAATGGTTGGGTATCGCGCTGTGCTTCGGCGGTGTGGTAATGGCTTTCGGTGTCGGCGGCAGCTGGGCGGAGATCGATGCCGGCATCCTGCTCGGTGACGCGCTGGGGCTGTGCGCTGGTATGGCCTGGGGCGCCACCACGGTGGTGGTGCGGGGTTCTCGCCTGTCCGAGGCGCCGGCCGGGCTGACGCTGTTCTATCAGCTGGCAGTGGCTTTCGTGCTGCTGCTCGGCTACGCGCTGGCGGTAGTCGACCTTGACCAAGTGCGTTGGACACCGCTCGCCATCGCCAGCATTGTGCTCCAGGGCGTGGTGGTGTCGTTCTTCACCTATCTGGCGTGGTTCTGGCTGCTGCGTCGCTACCTGGCCTCGAATATGGCGGTGTTCTCCTTCATGACGCCGCTGTTCGGTGTGACCTTTGGCGTGCTGGTGCTGGACGAACCACTTACCCTGAACTTCGTCATCGGCGCGGTACTGGTGCTGTCGGGCATCACCCTGGTCAGCAGCGAAGCCTGGCTGCGCCGTCGCCTGGCCGACAGGCGTGGCGTGCCGCAGCAACCCTGATCATTCATGCGCAAGGAGGCTTGAAGTGTCCACTTATCATCTGGCCCAACTGAACATCGCCTTGATGACGGCGCCGCTTGAGTCGCCGCAAATGGCTGATTTCGTTGCCAACCTCGAGCGCATCAACGCCCTGGCCGAGAGCTCGCCAGGCTACGTCTGGCGTTTGCAGGACGAGGCGGGCGACGCCACGGCGATCCGCCCCTTTGGCGACGATTTTTTGGTCAATATGTCTGTCTGGCAGGACGTTCAGTCGCTCAGCGATTACGTCTACAAATCTGCGCACACCGAGATGCTCAAGCGCCGCCGTGAATGGTTCGAGCGCGTCGAGCAGATGCACCAGGTGCTGTGGTGGGTGCCGGCCGATCATCGCCCGAGCGTGGTCGAGGCGGCCGAGCGACTGGCACATGTTCGCGAGCACGGCGCTACGGAGCACGCCTTTACCTTCCGCCATGCGTTCGCGGCGCCGGCCTGATAGGCTGAGTCGCCATGACAGACTCTCTTTCCCTGGCCGAAGCACGGCGCCTGGCCTTGGCTGCGCAGGGCTTTGGCCGTACGCCGCGTGGCGCTATCGTCCATAAGCACTTGCAGGCGCAGATCGAGCGTCTCGGCGTGCTGCAGATCGATTCGGTCGACGCCCTGGTGCGCTCGCATTATGTGCCGGCGTTTTCCCGCCTTGGCCATTACCAGGCCGAACATCTCGACGAACTGGCCTGGGGTCGGGCGCGGCGCCGACGTCTGTTCGAGTACTGGGGGCATGAAGCCTCATTGTTGCCGCTGGATCTCTACCCGCTGCTGCGCTGGCGCATGCGCAGGGCCGCCGACGCCAGGGCATCTACCGGCAATTGGCAAAATTCGGTGTTGAGCAACGCGAGGTGATCACTGCCGTATTGCAGGCCGTGCGTGAACGCGGCGCTCTCGGGGCCGGCAGCCTCAGCACCCGTACGGAGAGGGCCGGCCCCTGGTGGGACTGGAGCGCGGAAAAGACGGCGCTGGAGTGGCTGTTCGCCGCAGGCGAGGTGACGGTTGCCGGGCGGCGCGGCTTCGAGCGTTTGTATGACCTGCCGGAACGGGTGATACCGGCCGATCAGCTCAACCACGCAGAGCTGGATGAGCATGAGGCGCAGCGGCGCCTGTTGCTGCGCTCGGCTGATGCCCTGGGCGTGGCGACCGAGAAGGACCTGCGTGACTACTACCGGCTCGATGCCGGCGACAGCAAACGTCGTATCGCCGAACTGGTGGAGGCGGGCGAGTTGCGAGCTGTCACGGTGCAAGGCTGGCGGCAGCCTGCCTATTGCCGGGGCGAGCCGAGGATTCCACGGCGTGTGCGCCATAGCGCCTTGCTGTCGCCCTTCGATTCGCTGATCTGGGAGCGCGAGCGCACCGAGCGCCTTTTCGGCTTCCGCTACCGTCTGGAAATCTATACCCCGCAGGCCAAGCGTGTGTATGGCTACTATGTGCTGCCGTTTCTGCATCACGAACGCCTGGTGGCGCGGGTGGACCTGCGCAGCGAGCGCGCGGCCGGGCGACTAGCCGTGCATGCGGTGCATGTGGAGGAGGCTGTGTTGAGCGAGGAGGCGCGCCTGGCGCTAGGCGATTCACTGCGTGCGCTGGCGCACTGGCTGGGCTTGGATGAGGTGTGGTTGGCGCCGAGTGTCAATCTGCGCGGACTGCTGGGCTAGCCGCCGTTCTCCAGCAGAAATTTCAGCTCCTCGACGCGCTGGATGTTCAGTTCCATCGGGCAGGTGTAGTACATCGGCGAGCCGACGTGCTTGCCCTGCAGATCGCATTGGCCATTGCGGTAAATCAGCCAGGCCTTCTGCGTCGCTTGCAGTTGCTCGGCATCTTCCGGCGCGCTTTGTTGCAGTTTCAGGAACAACTGCTGGTAGATGCGGTTCATCTCCTTCTTTACCGTTTCCGATACGCCCTCGGCGCAGCCGGCGACGCTGGCATTGTTGATCATCCCGCTGGCGTCCAGGCAGGCCTGATACTGCTGCTCGTAGTCGGCCCAGGTGCTGAGTGGCAGGGCCAATAGCACCGGCATCAGCAGTTTATGCAGGCTTTGCATGAGAATTCCTCGATGGAACAGCCAGCCGTTCAGTTAAGGACAACGCCGTGGATGCTATGCAGGGTTGCACAGAGCAATGCCGGGTGTTGTTCGTGAGTCAAAGAGCTTCGCGGGCAAGCCCGCTCCCACTGAAGGTGCTTCTTGGCAGCCGCTGGGCTGGCACGGTTCACTGTGTGGGAGCGGACTCGTCCGCGAAGCTTTTACAATCCAGATGACTCACTATAACGGTACGTACTGGCGACAAGCTTGAAGGGCTTCGCGCTTACTTGGCGGCCAGGCGGGTGCGCATGTTGCTGGCGCGGTCGCTGGAGCCCGGGTGCGAGGAAAACATGCTGCTTTCGCCGCCGCCCAGCTTGGCCAGCTTCTCGAACGCGGTAACCAAACCTTCGCGCGGGATGTTGCGCTGGGTCAGCAGGTCGAAGGAGAAGTTGTCGGCGGCGTTTTCCTGGCTCTGTGAAAACTGCGCGTTGATCAGTTGTTCGCCCAGGGCGCCGAGTTGCGAGGCGGACAGGGCCGCGACGGAGGCATTGCCCGAAGCGGCTGCAGCATTGCGCGCGGCGGTGGTGGCGTAGGCGGTCTGCATGGCCTTCTTGCTGTGGCCGAGGGCGACGTGGCCGATCTCGTGGCCGAGTACGCCTTCCACTTCGTTGTCGGTCATCAGGTCCATCAGGCCGCTGTAGACGCGTACGCAGCCGTTGGCCATGGCCCAGGCGTTGACTTCATCGGCCTGGTAAACCTTGTAGGTGATCGGCGTGCCGTTGATCTCGTGGCCGAGGTTGTTGGCAATCTTGTCCAGGCGCTTGCTGTACGGGCTGTTCGGGCTGGCAATGTTGGCTTCGGCGTCCATCTCGGCGCAGGCCTGGTCGGACATGCTGCGCACTTCGGCGTCGCTGAGGGTTGCGGCCTGCACGGCCATCAGACCGGATTGCAGCATGGCGTCAGGGGACATGTTCTGGCAGCCGGCCAGCAGAGCGGCGCTGGAGAGGGCGAAAGCGGAGAGGGTGGTGCGCAGTTGCATGGATCATCGTCCTTGTTGGGGGTGTTGGCCGCGAGTCCTTTCCGGCTGGGTAGCATCTTCGGCACCTGCACGGTGCTCGCGTTGGGGGCGGCATTATGCCGGATAGCGTAAGAAGTGCGAGCCGGTTCGCGCCCTGGCCAGCAGCCAGGGCGCAGCGGGTCAGCGGCGTACCTGCTTGAGTGTCTCGGCGATCATGAAGGCCAGCTCCAGGGACTGGTCGGCATTCATGCGCGGGTCGCAGTGAGTGTGGTAACGGTCGGACAGCCCGTCTTCGGTGATCGGGCGCGAGCCACCGATGCACTCGGTGACGTTCTGTCCGGTCATTTCTATATGGATGCCGCCGGCGTAGGTGCCCTCGGCCTGATGCACGGCAAAGAACTGTCGAACCTCGGCGAGGATCTGCGCGAAGTCGCGGGTCTTGTAGCCGCTGCTGGCCTTGATGGTGTTGCCGTGCATCGGGTCGGAGCTCCACAGCACCTCGCGGCCTTCCTCCTTGATCTTGCGCAGCAGGCGCGGGAAGTGCGCTTCGACCTTGTCGGCGCCCATGCGCACGATCAGGTTCAGGCGACCCGGATCGTTGTCCGGGTTGAGCGTATCGATCAGGCGAATCAGCTCGTCCGGGTCCATGCTCGGGCCGACCTTGACGCCGATGGGGTTCTCGATGCCGCGCATGAATTCGACGTGCGCGCCGTCCAACTGGCGGGTGCGGTCGCCGATCCACAGCATGTGCGCGGAGCAGTCGTACCAGCGGCCGGTGAGGCTGTCGCGGCGTACGAAGGCCTCCTCGTAGTTCAGCAGCAGCGCCTCATGGGCGGTGAAAAAGCTCACTTCGCGCAGCTGTGGCGCGCTGTCCATGCCGACCGCGCGCATGAATGCCAGGGTTTCGTCGATGCGATTGGCGAGCTGGTGGTACTTCTCGGCCAGCGCCGAATTGGCGATGAAGTCGAGGTTCCACTGGTGCACCTGGTGCACATCGGCGAAACCGCCCTGAGCGAAGGCGCGCAGCAGGTTGAGGCTGGCAGTGGCCTGGTGATAGGCCTGTAGCAGGCGCTCCGGGTCGGGCGCGCGGCTGGCGGCGTCGAAGCCAATGCCGTTGACGATATCGCCGCGGTAGGCGGGCAGGGTGATGCCGTCGATGGTTTCGCTGCCGGACGAGCGCGGCTTGGCGAACTGGCCGGCCATGCGCCCGACCTTGACCACCGGGCAACCGGCGGCGAAGGTCATGACAATGGCCATTTGCAGGAGCACCTTGAAGGTGTCGCGAATCTTCGCGGCGGAAAACTCGGTGAAGCTTTCGGCGCAGTCGCCGCCCTGCAGTAAGAACGCGCGGCCCTGAGTCACTTCGGCGAACTGGCGGCGCAGCTCGCGCGCCTCGCCAGCGAACACCAGCGGCGGATAGCCGGCCAGGGTCTGTTCGACGCGGGCGAGGTGCGCGGCATCGGGATATTCGGGCTGCTGCTGGATGGGCTTGGCCCTCCAGCTATCGGGACTCCAGGCGTGCGACATGCTGCGTCTCTAGCGATTGATCAGGCGGAGGCGCATGGTAACTGATTAGAGCTGCTACGTGACTGGCTTCGCGCTGCTGCGGCCATATCGACTCGGGTTAGGAATGCCCTGATCGGAGCCGATGATGGCTTCGGTGCGTACCGGTATACGGGCGGATCAGGATTGCAATAACCGCAGCCATGCGGCCGACGTCGAATTATCACGTGACCCCGGGCCGTTTCTTCAATGACAATCGGCGCTTTAGCCCGGCTTCTATGCTGTGGGATATGTTTGTGGAGAGGTATCGATGCCAGGGTTGCCGCCAGACGACGAGTTGCAGGACGAGGTTCTGCTGGCCGAAGTGCACGATGCCTTCGGGGTAATTCGCGTGGTGCAGATCGGTGCCTACCGCTTCCTGGAGTTCGGTGATGCCATCGAGCAGAGCTGCGTGTTCCAGGGCGATCCCGCTTGGCTCGAATACGACTACACCCGCGCCATGTTACTTGGCGCGCTATGCCACGATGCGCCGGAAACCGCGTTGTTCCTCGGCCTTGGCGCCGGCAATCTGACCCAGGCCTGCCTGAAGTTCCTGCCATTGGAGGATGTCGAGGCCATCGAGCTGCGCCCGGATGTGCCGCGCCTGGCCATGGAGTTCCTCGGGCTGGACGACGATCCGCGCCTGACCATTCGCATCGGCGATGCCACCGAGCTGCTCGACAGTGCGGAAACCGCCGACTTGATCTTCCTCGATCTGTACACCGACCAGGGGCCTGGCGTCGGTCATCTGGCTTGGCGCTTTCTCGAGCATTGCCGCGAAAAGCTCAACCCGGGCGGCTGGCTGATCATCAACCAATGGGCTGGCAACGACGGCAAGCCACTGGGTGCGGCCTTGCTGCGCGGGCTCTATCACCGGCACTACTGGGAGTGCCCGGTGAAGGAGGGCAACGTGGTGCTGTTGATTCCGGCCGACCTCGACCAGTGCCTGGACATGGGGCGTCTGCAGGCGCGCGCTGGCGAACTGGCGCCGCGCCTGGGTTACTCGCTGCAATCGCTGATCGAGACATTGCGCCCGGCGACGTGACGCGTCGCATGGTCTGAAACCTGCAAAAAGTGCCTGGAAGCACTGGCAGGGCGCAGCCCAGGAAGGCGCAGGACATAAAAAACAGCACCTTGGTCAGGAATTTCCGGTATGATGCGCGCCGGCCAATTCACTGGCCACGTTCAGGTAGTGCAACTCGCCCGGGAAATTAACTTCCGGCAGCCAGTCCCCAGCGGACTATCCTTGACGATTCACTTTCATCACGTTTTCGCAAATCCCCGCCGACCAGGCTGCCAGGGTGACCCATAAGGTCTTACACGGCATGCGCAGCTTTGGAACATGGGTCTTTGCGGATGCACTTGAGGCAGACCCATGACCCAGGAAATCGGCGGCTTCGCCGCGCTCGGACTTCACCCCAATATTCTCGCCGCTCTGACCGCCGTCGGTTACGAAGAGCCGTCTCCGATCCAGTCGCAGGCCATTCCGGTGATCCTCGCCGGCCACGACATGATCGGCCAGGCGCAGACCGGCACCGGCAAGACCGCCGCGTTCGCCCTGCCGCTGCTGAGCAAGATCGACCCGGCCAAGCGTGAGCCGCAGGTGCTGATCCTGGCGCCGACCCGCGAGCTGGCCCTGCAGGTGGCCACCGCCTTCGAAACCTATTCCAAGCAGATGCCGGGCGTTAATGTCGTCGCGGTCTATGGCGGCGCGCCGATGGGCCCGCAGCTCAAGGCCATCCGTCAGGGCGCGCAGATCATCGTCGCCACTCCGGGCCGCCTGGTCGACCACCTGCGTCGCGACGAGAAGGTGCTGTCCACCATTCAGCACCTGGTACTCGACGAAGCCGACGAAATGCTCAAGCTGGGCTTCATGGACGATCTGGAGATCATCTTCGAAGCCATGCCGGAAAGCCGCCAGAGCGTGCTGTTCTCCGCCACTCTGCCGCATTCGATCCGCGCCATTGCCGAGAAGCACCTGCGCGAGCCGCAGCACATCAAGATCGCCGCCAAGACTCAGACCGTCTCGCGCATCGAGCAGGCGCACCTGATGATCCATGCCGATCAAAAGACCAACGCCGTGCTGCGCCTGCTGGAAGTCGAGGATTTCGACGCGCTGATCGCCTTCGTGCGCACCAAGCAGGCCACTCTGGACCTGGCCTCCGCTCTGGAAGCCAAGGGCTTCAAGGCCGCTGCGCTGAACGGTGACATTGCCCAGAACCAGCGCGAGCGCGTGATCGAGTCGCTCAAGGATGGTCGTCTGGATATCGTTGTCGCCACCGACGTCGCCGCCCGTGGTATCGACGTGCCGCGTATCACCCATGTGTTCAACGTCGACATGCCGTACGATCCGGAGTCCTACGTACACCGTATCGGTCGTACCGGTCGCGCCGGTCGTGATGGCCGTGCACTGCTGCTGGTCACCCCGCGCGAGCGCCGCATGCTGCAGGTGATCGAGCGTGTGACCGGACAGAAGGTCGGCGAAGTCAAGCTGCCGAATGCCCAGCAAGTGCTCGATGCACGCATCAAGAAACTGACCAGCAGCCTGGCGCCGCTGGTCGCTGATGCCGAAGCCAGCCATGGTGCTCTGCTCGACCGCCTGACTGCCGACATCGGTTGCAGCCCGCGCGCACTCGCCGCTGCGCTGCTGAAGAAGGCCACCAATGGCCAGGCGCTGGATCTGGCCAGCGTCGAGCGCGAACAGCCGCTGGTGCCGGGTGTTGGTGGTGCGCCGCGTGAGCGTCGCGAGCGTGATGATCGTGGCGGCGAGCGTGGTGAATACCGCGAGCGTCGTGCGCCGATGCCGCTGGCCGAAGGCCGTGTGCGCTGCCGTACTGCACTGGGCACGCGTGATGGCATCGCCGCGAAGAACCTGCTGGGCGCCATCCTCAACGAAGGCGGCCTGGCTCGCGACGCCATCGGTCGCATTCAGATTCGTGAGACCTTCAGCCTGGTCGAGCTGCCGGAAGATGGTCTGGACCGTCTGCTCGGCAAGCTGAAAGACACCCGCGTGGCCGGCAAGGCGCTGAAACTGCGTCGCTACCGCGAGGATTGATCCCGGCAAGGCTGATGCCTTGCAGCTGGATCAAAAAACGCCGCGCCCCTGATCAGGGCGCGGCGTTTTCATTTGTGCGGAGAAAACCTGGGTCATGCCGCAAGGGCGCCCAGCTCGTTTCAATGGACGGTCAGCCGCTTTCGCTGAGATTCGCCTTGGGCGCTAGGCGGTCGAACACCTCGGGTGTAAGCGCCGCCTCGCCAGCCTCGTCGAGCACTTCGCGCGGGTGCTCGCTGCCGGGGATGCTGCTATCGAGCATGCTCAGCAATTGCGCGCCGCGCGGGGTGAGGATGAAGTTCTCGCCATTGCCGCCTTCTTCCTCCGGGCGCGGTTCGATGAAGCCGTTGTGCAGCAGACGCGACTCGTAACGGGCGGCCTCGGCACGCAGATGGTCGAGGTCGTCCACGTGTTCGCCGGCACTCTCATGCTCTTCGGCCAGGTCTTCGGCGTAGCGACGCGGGGCAAAGGGTTTGCCGGCGGAGTTCTGTGCCTCGTGCAGCAGGCGTTCGATCAGGTCCCAGTCATGTTTCATGGCGTATCTCCCTAAGCGATGGGCTTATGGAATCCGACTTCACTGACGCGGTACGGTTCGACTCAACTGCCGAGCGGTCCATGCAAAGCAAAACGCCCCGAACCAGTCGGGGCGTTTTCAGGTGCTTCTCCGCGATCAGGCGCGGCGGCGGAACAGCGGTTGTGGCTGGTCTGCCGAAGCCTGGTACACCTCGCTGTAGTCCTCGAAGGCCTTCAACGCATCGTACGGGTCCTTGTCGGCACGCACGGCGAAGGCATCGAAGCCGACGCGGCGCAGGGCGAACAGCTGGTCGCGCAGCACGTCGCCGATGGCGCGCACTTCTCCGGTGTAGCCATAGCGGGTGCGCAGTAGGTAGGCGCTGGAGGAGTGGCGGCCATCGGTGAAGGCCGGGAACTCCAGGGCGATCACCTGGAAGTGCGCGAGGTCATCGGCGATTTCCTCGACTTCGTCACCGGCTTCCAGCCACACGCCAAGGCCGCCATCGCGGGCCTTGAGGGCGTGGGCATGCTCGCGCCACAGGGCCAGCGGGACGATGATGTCGTCGCAATTGGGGATGACGTCCAGGGTCACGTCCTTGGCCAGCAGGTGCCAGGTTTCATCGACCACCTGGCCGTTCTTAATGATTCGCTGCATAGACGCGCTCCTTGAACGGGTCGATACCGATACGGCGGTAGGTATCGAGGAAGCTTTCTTCTTCGGTGCGTTGTTCGACGTAGACGTTGATGATCTTGTCGATCACGTCCGGCATGTCGTCCTGAGCGAAGGACGGGCCGAGAATTTGCGCCAGGCTGGCTTCGCGACCGGCGCTGCCGCCGAGCGAGACCTGATAGAACTCCTGGCCCTTCTTGTCGACACCGAGGATGCCGATGTGGCCGACGTGGTGGTGACCGCAGGCGTTCATGCAGCCGGAGATGTTCAGGTCGATGTCGCCGATGTCGAACAGGTAGTCGAGATCGTCGAAGCGACGCTGGATGGCTTCGGCCACCGGAATCGACTTGGCATTGGCCAGCGAGCAGAAGTCGCCGCCCGGGCAGCAAATGATGTCGGTCAAAAGGCCCACGTTCGGCGTGGCGAAGCCTTGTTCGCGCAGCTCGTTCCACAGGGTCAACAACTGACGCTGCTCGACGTCGGCGAGGATGATGTTCTGGTTGTGGCTGTTGCGCACTTCACCGAAGCAATAGCGGTCGGCCAGATCGGCGATGGCGTCGAGCTGCTTGTCGGTGACGTCGCCCGGCGCCACGCCGGTGGGCTTGAGCGACAGGGTCACGGCAACGTAACCAGGCTTCTTGTGGGCGAAGGTGTTGCGCTGGCGCCAACGGGCGAAGCCCGGGTGCTCGGCGTCCTGCTGGGCGAGCAGGGCGTCTTCGTCGTTCAGGGCCTGGTAGGCCGGATCGATGAAATGCGCGGCAACGCGGGCGACTTCGGCCTCGGTCAGGGTGCTGGGGCCATCCTTCAGGTGCGCCCATTCGGCGTTCACGCGCTCGGCGAACACCTCGGGGGTCAGCGCCTTGACCAGGATCTTGATGCGCGCCTTGTACTTGTTGTCGCGACGGCCATAGCGGTTGTATACACGCAGGATGGCGTCGAGGTAGGAAATCAGGTGTTGCCACGGCAGGAATTCATTGATGAAGCTGCCGACGATCGGGGTACGGCCCAGGCCGCCGCCGACGGAAACACGGAAGCCCAGCTCGCCGGCTTCGTTCTGCACCGCTTCCAGGCCGATGTCATGCACTTCGATCGCGGCGCGGTCGCTGACGGCGCCGTTGACGGCGATCTTGAACTTGCGCGGCAGGTGGCTGAACTCGGGGTGGAAGGTCGACCACTGGCGGATGATTTCGCACCAGGGGCGCGGATCGACGATCTCGTCCTTGGCCACACCGGCGAACTGGTCGGTAGTGGTGTTGCGGATGCAGTTGCCGCTGGTCTGGATGGCGTGCATCTGCACGGTGGCCAGCTCGGCGAGAATCTCCGGCACGTCTTCCAGCTCCGGCCAGTTGTATTGGACGTTCTGGCGGGTGCTGATGTGGGCGTAGCCCTTGTCATAGTCGCGGGCGATGCGCGCCAGCACGCGAACCTGCGCGGACGACAGCAGGCCGTAGGGTACGGCGACGCGCAGCATGGGCGCGTAACGCTGGATATACAGGCCGTTTTGCAGGCGCAGCGGGCGGAATTCCTCGCCGCTCAGCTCTCCGGAGAGGTAGCGACGGGTTTGATCGCGGAACTGCTTGACGCGATCCTCGACGATCTTTTGATCGTACTGGTCATATACGTACATGAAGGGTCCTGTTTTCAGGCTACTTACTGCAAATCAGCGCGCACGGCCGCGCACTCCCCTAGGAGCCGGGGCACGATACCAGCTCAGGTTTATGCGTAAAAGTGATGTTTGAATATATAAACCTAGCTTTAAGGAATAAGACTGTCTCAGAGCATAACCAGATGGTTTGAGCGAAGGCCGAGGCTGGTCTTAAATGCAGTGTGCGTCACCCACAATACAAAGAAGAGGGGGAGCCATGAGCGAACACACCGATTGGGACAATTCCGACAGCGTCATCGACGCCTGGGCGATCTTCTGCCTGATTCTGCTTGCTGTAGGCACGGCGGTTTTCTGGGTTAGCGGGCAGTGAGCACGAAGGCCGGCGCGCATTGGCAGTCGGCCTTTTTTCATCCGCCGCTGCGCTGTGCCGATATCCATTGATGACGCCCGAGGGCTAGACGGATCAGCCGGTCGCCAGGTGCAGGATCAGTTTTACCGCGCCCAGCAGCACGACCACGAACAGGGCAGTGAAAAGTACCCCGAGCAGAATGAAGTGGGTGGGCTTGCCGCGGCTGAAGTCGCGGCTGCGGTTCTTGCCGCTCTGTACGCCGAGCGCTGCCGCCAGCACGCTCTGTAGCATCTCGCGTAGCGTCAGAGGGGCCTGGGGGTCTTTGTCCTGATCAGTCATAATCGGTCTCTCCTTCGATCCTGCAAGCATAGTCCGCAACCGGCCAGGCGGCACGAGGGGCTAGGCTGGCTTCGGCGAATCAGGCAATCTGCCCGTGCCTGACCAACGACGCCTACCATGCCTGACGACCTTTTTGCCGACGATGCCGCGCAGACCGAGCGCACCCGTGAAACCATCTTGCGTTACCACCTGAGCTGGAAGCATCGTGACCTCGAAGCGGTGATGGCGCTGTATCACCCCGATATCGAATACAACGATTTCTATCAGCAGCGTTGCATGCGTCTGGCCGAGTTGCGCGAGTACGTCGAGGCCAACCTGCCGCGCCGTCCAGGCGAGTTGCTGGAGCACGTTGATCGTATTCGCACCGATGGTCATACCGCCTTCATCCAGTACCGCACCAGCCTGCAGGGCGGGGAAGGGCTGGTGTCGTTTCGCACCGGCGAGGCCATCACCGTGCGTGACGGGCTGATCTGGCGCATCAACGAATACGCCACCCTGGTGCACGAGATTCGTGGCGCTGGCGAAACCGCCACCTCGCGTCCGGCGATCAGCCGCCTGGGGCTGTCGACGCGTCAGCTCGGGCAACTGGCGCAGGATCTTCAGGATTATTTCCAGCGCAGTCAGCCTTTTCTCGACCCGGAGCTGGACCTGCAGCAGGTGGCAGCGGCGACCGGTTACAGCCGCAACCAGATTTCCCATCTGCTCAACCAGGTGCTTGGCGAAAGCTTCTATCGCTACGTCAATTGCGCTCGTCTGTAGTACCTGCTCGAGGGGCTGCAGGTCGGCAGTGATCTGAAGCGCATCGACGAGCTGGCCTTTGCCGCAGGTTTCAATTCCTTGTCGGCGTTCTATAGCTGTTTCAAGCGCCACACCGGGCTGTCGCCGAAAGCCTATCTCAAGGAAATTTCCTCGCGGGCACGCACGCAAGACAGCGCCTGATTGCCACTACTAGCCTTGCGTTATCAACCGATGACGGAGGCGTGGATGAACTGGCGCAACATCAGTCTGTGGATGGATCAGCTCGATGATCCGCTGCAGGCGCGGCCCAGCCTGCAGGAAGATATTCAGGCGGACATAGCTATCATCGGCGCCGGCTATACCGGGTTGTGGACGGCCTATTACCTCAAACGGTATGCCCCGCAACTGCGCGTCGTGATTTTAGAGGCGGAGACGGCCGGTTTCGGCGCTTCCGGGCGTAACGGCGGCTGGCTGATGGGGAACCTGCTCGGTGAGGATCGTTTGCTGGCCGCTCGGCCGTCTGCCGCGCGCAAGGCATCCTTCGATCTGCTGCACGGTATTCCCGACGAAGTAGCCGAGGTGGTGGCCCGCGAAGGCATCGACTGTGACCTGCGTAAGGGCGGCGTGCTGTATTGCGCCGCGCGCTATCCGGAGCAGGAGGTACGCCTGCGCGATTACCTCGAGCACTTGCGCGAGCTAGGCCTCGGTGAAGACGATTACCGCTGGCTGTCGCCCAGCGAGCTGGCCGCGCAACTGCGTGTCGCCAATGCCTTTGGTGCGCTGTACAGCCCGCATTGCGCGACCGTTCAGCCTGCCAAACTGGTCCGGGGTCTGGCACGTAGCGTTGAAGACATGGGCGTCGAGCTCTACGAGCGCAGCCCGGTGATCGACTGGCAGCCAGGCCAGGTGCGCACGGCACAGGCTCGCGTCACGGCTGATTGGGTAGTGCCGGCCATCGAGGGTTATGCGGCCACCTTGTCGCCGCTGGGCAATCACCAGTTGCCGGTGCAGAGCCTGATCGTGGCCACCGAGCCGCTACCGGCGGATGTCTGGGCTGGTATTGGCCTGGAGCGCGGGCAGGCGTTCAGCGAATTCAGCCGCCAAGTGACCTATGGCCAGCGCAGCTTCGATGATCGTCTGATCTTCGGCGCACGCGGCGGTTATCGCTTTGGTGGACGTCTGCGCAGCGATTTCAACCTCACTGAAGAAGAACTGGGCCTGCGCCGCTATTTGATGGGGGAAATCTTCCCGCAACTGCGCAGCGCACGCTTCAGCCACTCCTGGGGCGGCAATCTGGGCATGGCGCGGCGCTTTCAGCCGCATATGCTGCGTGACTCACGCAACCGCATCGCGTTGTCTGGCGGCTACGGCGGCGAGGGTGTAGGCGCCAGCAACCTTGGCGGACGCACCCTGGCCGATTTGATTCTGGGGCGCGACAGCGAACTGCTACGCCAGCCCTGGGTGCTGAGTGACAGTCCGGTTTCCCGTTTGCCTCGCTGGGAGCCCGAACCCTGCCGCTGGCTCGGTTACAACGCAATCATCCGCAGTTTCGTTCACGAGGACGAAGTACTCGCCAACCCGCGCAGCCCAGCCTGGCGACGCCGTCTAGCGCAGGCGGTGGCTGCGCGTATGGAAAGCCTGATGGGCTGAGCGAATGCCAGCCGTTCCTTTATCTGGAGTCCCCATGAACATTACCCATTTTCGTGACACCCCCAACGTCGTCCTGGATACGTCCAATCCTGTCGCCGTCCCGCTGGGCGAGCCGGTGGCGGTCGCCTCGACCACCAGTGTCGAGCGCAGTGACGGTGTTGAGACCGGTGTCTGGGAATGCACCCCAGGGCGTTGGCGCCGGCAGATCGTGCAGCAGGAGTTCTGTCACTTCGTGGCTGGGCGCTGCACCTTCACGCCTGACGGTGGCGAGCCTATCGAGATCCGCGCCGGCGACGCGCTGATGATGCCGGCCAACACCGTCGGCATCTGGGACATACAAGAAACGGTGCGTAAGACCTATGTGCTGATTTTCTGATCAGCACCTTTTCAGTGACTGCCTAGAACAACAAGACCATCGACGAGGTATTCCATGCTGAAGAAACTCCTGCCGTGCCTGATCCTGGCCGGCACCGCCCAAGCCGCCGACAGCGTGCGCATCTACAACTGGACCGACTACATCGCCCCGGACACCCTCAAGCAGTTCGAAAGGAACAGCGGCCTTGGCACTCATTACGACGTCTATGACAGCAACGAGACGTTGGACGCCAAACTCATGGCCGGGCGTTCCGGCTACGACGTGGTCTTCCCCTCCAACCACTTCATGGCCCGGCAGATCCAGGGCGGTGCGCTGAAGAAGCTCGACCGCAGCAAGCTGCCGAACTGGAACAACCTCAACCCGGTGCTGATGAAAGCGCTGGAGGTGAACGATCCGGGCAACGAGCACGGCTTTCCTTACCTGTGGGGCAGCACTGGTATCGGTTATAACGTCGACAAGGTGCGTGCGGTGTTGGGCGATGACGTAAAGATGGACAGCTGGGACGTACTGTTCGACCCGGTCACGCTGGCCAAGCTCAACCAGTGCGGCGTGGCGATCCTCGACAACGGCCCGGAAATGTTGCCGATTGCCCTGCATCATCTGGGGCTGCCGCATCACAGCAAGAACCCTGAGGACTACAAGCGTGCCGAAGCGCTGCTGATGGAAATGCGCAAGAACGTACGCTACTTCCACTCTTCCAAATACGTTGGCGACCTGGCCAATGGCGAGATCTGCATGGCGGTCGGCTTCTCCGGCGACATCATGCAGGCTGGCGCGCGTGCTACCGAGGCAGGCAATAGTGTGAAGATTCAGTACGAGATCCCGAAAGAGGGCGCGCCGATCTGGTTCGACATGGTAGCCATGCCGGCCGATGCCGGTCACGAGGAGGGGGCCTACGCCTTTATGAACTACCTGTTGCAGCCAGAGGTGATGGCGGGCATCAGCAACCATGTGAACTACGCCAACGGCAACCTCAAGGCCGACAGCCTGGTCGATCCCGCCCTCAAGGCTGACCCGACCGTCTATCCACCTGACGCGGTGATGGACAAGCTGTACACGCTGGAGGCCATGCCGCTGAAGATCGACCGGGTGCGCACGCGTATCTGGAGCAAGGTCAAGAGCGGCGTCTGATCGATACGATTAAAGAGCCCCGGCATGCCGGGGCTTTTTCTTGTGCGTGGATCTACGGCGCTTGGCATCAAACCTTGAAACGCCCGAGCAGGCGATCCTGCTGGCCGACCTGTTCCACCATCGAGCTGCACTGGTGCACCTGCTGTTCGGCGCCACCGGCCAGTTCGTGGCTGATGTCGCGGATGTTGGTGGTGTTGCGGTTGATTTCCTCGGTGGTGGCGCTCTGTTCTTCGGCGGCGGTGGCGATCTGCAGATTCATGTCGTTGATGCGGGTGATGGCCTCACGAATACGGCCGAGCATGTCGTTGGCCGCGCCGGCCTCTTCGGCGGTCTTGCTGGCCGTGTCGCGGCTCTGTTGCATGCGGTTCTCGGCCTGACGCACGCCGCCTTGCAACTGGTCGATCATCTGGCGGATTTCCTGCGTGGCCTGCTGCGTGCGCGAGGCCAGCGAGCGGACCTCGTCTGCGACCACGGCGAAGCCTCGGCCGGATTCGCCAGCGCGCGCGGCCTCGATGGCGGCGTTGAGCGCCAGCAGGTTGGTTTGCTCGGCGATGCTGGTGATCACCTGCAGGATCGATTCGATGTTGTGGCTGAGCTTGGCCAGTTCGTTGATCGCATGGCTGGTCTGGTCCATCTCGTCGGCCAGGTGACGAATCGCCGTGCTCGATTGTGACACCACGCGCACGCCGTTCTCGGTTTCCTCGTTGGCGGCTACGGCGGCCTGCGCCGCTGCCTGGGCGTTGCGCGCCACTTCCTCGGCGGTGGAGGCCATCTCCTGCATCGCAGTGGCCAGTTGATCCAGTTCCTGCAGCTGTTCCTGCAGGCGGCGCGCGGCCTGCTCCGACTCGTTGGAGGTCAAAGCGGTGCTTTCGCGGACCTGATGCGAGCTGCTCATCACGTCGCCAATCAGGCTCTGCAGCGTTTGCAGGAAGCGGTTGAACTCCTGTGATAACTCGCCCACTTCATCGTTGCTGGTGATCGCCAGGCGGCGCGTCAGGTCGCCTTCGCCGCTGTTGATCTCGCGCAGCGAGGTGCTGAGCAGGCCCAGTGGTTTGAGCAGGCTGTTCATCAGCAGGCCCAGCACCAACAGGCTGATGGCCACGCCAACGACAGTGCCGATCACCGCCAGCCAGGTCAGGCGATCGGCCTCGGCCATGACAATGTTCTCATCCAGCACGACGCCGATGTACCAGTCCATGCCGCGCAGATTGGGTAGCGGCGTGAAGGAAACCAGCAGGCTCTTGTCGCCGGCTTCGACCTCACGCAGCTCCTTGCCCAGCGCCGGGCTCTGGCCATCGAAGAGTTCGCTGTAGGACTTGCCGTTGTACTCGGCATTGGGGTGGGAAATGATGTTGCCCGAACGGCTGAGCAGGAAGGCGTAACCGGCGTCATTGAAATCCAGGGTGTTGACTGCATCGGCCACCGACTGCAGGCGGATATCGCCACCGAAGGCACCTAGGAATTGGCCGGCGTCGCTGATGCGCGCCACGGCGGAGATGAGGATTTCATTGGTGGTGGAATCGACGTAGGGTTCGGTCAGCACGGCCTGGCTGCCGCTCTTGGCCGTGCCGTACCAGGGCCGTTGGCGCCCGTCCCAGTCGGCGTTCGGCTTCCAGTCGTCGCTGTTCTTGATTGGTTTGCCATCCGCTTCAAGTGCGCCGAAAACCAGGATGAATTCGTCCTTGAGCAGCGGCGCGTCGATCACGCGCTGGGTTTGCTCCGGGCTGTAGTCGCTGTCGATGCTTTGTGCCATCAGATCGATCAGGCGCAGCTTGGCGTTGAGCCAGTTCTCGATCTGCCCGGCCAGGGCACTGCTCGACTCGGCAATGCTTTCCTCAGCCTGGCTACGCAGGGTGTCTCGTACCTGGCTGACCTGGGAAAGCGATAACAAGCTGGTGGTAAGGAAAAGCACGGTCGCGGCTGCGATACCGACCTTGTGGGCGATTTTCATGGGTGGCTCCTGGATGCGATAACGGCGGGTCTGCATCCATGCAAAGCGGTTCTTTACAAACCTAGTACAGTGCTGGCTTTTTGCCTGCTGGACGTGCGGTCTCTCTGTACGTTTCTTATCGGTTGGCAGCCGCCATTCTTGAGCCTCAGCCGCGATTTCGATGCAATCGGCTGGTATTGATCACGTCCACCGCACGGGCGCGCAGTTGCCCGCAACCACCGTCGACATCCTGGCCGGCCGAGTTGCGCACCTTGGTCAGCACGCCGCGGCTGTGCAGGTAGCGCACCATTTCGACGATGCGCTCGCCGTCTGGGCGCTGGTATTCGTCGGCTTCCAGGCTGTTGTAGGGGATCAGGTTGAGCACGGCGAACTTGCCCTTGAACAGGCGCAGGATGTTGTCCATTTCCTGCTGGCTGTCGTTGATGCCCTTGAGCAGCGTCCACTGATACTGAATCGGGTAGTCGATGCTGCGCGCGTAGGCTTCGCCCAGCTCCATCAGCTGCTCGGGATCGATGCGCGGCGCTCTGGGCAGCAGGCGTTGACGCAGTTCGGCGTCGGTGGTGTGCAGCGACAGAGCCAGGGCAGGGCGCACGCGCTGCTTAGACAGGCGCTCGAAGACACGGGGATCGCCAACCGTGGAAAACACCAGATTGCGGTGACCGATGCCGCCCTCGGTGCCGAGCAGGTCGATGGCCTCGAGCACGTTGTCGAGGTTGTGGGCGGGCTCGCCCATGCCCATGAACACCACTTTCTTCACTGCGCGTCGGCGACGGCCCAACACCACCTGAGCGACCATCTCGGCGCTGCTGAGCTGGCGCAGCAGGCCGCTCTTGCCGGTCATGCAGAAGGTGCAGCCGACGGCGCAACCGACCTGGCTGGAGATGCACAGGCCGTCGCGCGGCAGCAGAACGCTTTCGACCATCTGCCGGTCGGCCAGCTCTACCAGCAGGCGCGATGAGCCGTCAGCGCCCGGGTGTTCGGTGCTGACCCGGGCCAGTGCTTCGAGGCTGGCGGCGATGGCGGGCAGCCCCTCACGCACCGTCAGCGGCAGGAAGTTCTCGGTCTTCTGGTGCTTGGTGCCGGTATCCAGCGCCTTGCCCTGCAGCCAGGCACGGGTGATGCGCCCGATATGCTGGGGTTTGGCGCCGAGGTCGGCGAGGCGTTGGTTGAGTTCGGAGAGCTGCATGGGGCGCGCATGCTACCACCGCGACGCGCCCATGCGTAGGCCGTTTCAGCGCGCCGCGAGGAACTGGCCAAAACCGCGCTTGCGGCCCAGTTCAGGGACGATGCGCTCGTCGTCCACGGCCAGTTTGCCATTGATCAGCACATGGCTGACGCAGCCGGGATTGCGACAGACCATGCGCTGGATGCCGAAGCCTTGCATTTCGTCCCAGTTTTCCCGCTCCAGGTTCTGTTGCAGCCCGGCGGGATCGATCAGCACCAGGTCGGCGCGGTCACCCTGGCGGATGTAACCGGCCTCGATGCCGAGCCAGTCGGCCTGTTCGCCGGTCAGGCGGTGCACGGCCCGCTCCAGGCTCATCACCGGCTGGCCGTCGTCGTGACTGTCCTTGACCAGCTTGAGGAAACGCAGCGGCAGGTTGTAGAAGGCCATGTTGCGAATATGCGCGCCGGCGTCGGAGAAGGTGATCAGCGTATGCGGGCTGCGCACCATCTGCCGCAGCTTGTCCTGGCGATGATTGCCGATCACGGTGAACCAGCGCAGCTGGCGGCCGTATTGCACCACCATGTCGAGGAACAGGTCGACCACGTGCAGGCCGCGCTCGCGGGCGACCTCGGCGAAGTTCCTGCCGACTAGCGAGGTGTCCGGACAGTCGAGAATCACTGCATCGCCGAAATCGCGCTGCCAGACCCGCGGCGACAGTTTGTCGGCGTAGTACTTGCGGAAGGTGCGGCGGTACTCCTCGTTCTGCAGCAGCAGGTTGCGCTCGATCTGATCCTTGACGTCCAACGCCATCTCGCCGGCGCCGAACTCTTCGAACAGCACGATATCCATGCCGTCGGCGTAGATGGCGAAGGGTGTCGGCAAGAGTTGCCAGCGAAAATCGCCGCCGAGGCGGTTGGTCAGCCAGGCGGAGAAGCGGGCGAGCAGTGCCAGGCTGCGGTTGCCCTTGAGGTCGAGCAGGGAAATCAGCGTGGTCTTCAACGGCTTGCGCAGCAGGCCGATGGCTTCGCTGATGTACTGGGTGATCTGCAGCGGGTTGGCAGCATTGGGTGCGCCTTGGTGTACCCGCCCGCGCTGGCGCAGCAGACGATTGAGGCGGCGCACTTCACGCCAACGGGCGTAGGTGCTGGGCAGGCTCTTCGACCATTCGCGATCGCCGTCGATCTTGTCCCACTTCAGGCACATGGTGGACAGGCCAAGGAAGCCGCAATCCAGCGCTTCGCTGAGAATGGCTTCCATACGCTGCAGCTCGGCTTCCTCCGGCACCACCTGGCGGTCGGTGGCACGATGCAGGCCCATCACAGCCACGCGCAGGTCGCTGTGGCCGAGAAAACTCACCAGGTTCGGCCCCAGCGGATGCTGGTCGATGAACTCGCGCCATTGCCGCGGGCCGTTCCAGCGCTTGCGCTCACGCAGAATCGGCAACACCTTTTCGCGCGGTACGGTTTCCACGCGGGTGAAGATGTCTGACGCATCTTCGGCGTCGCTGCACACCATGCTCAAGGAGCAACTGCCCACCAGCACCGTGGTCACGC
Source organism: Pseudomonas sp. UBA6323 (assembly GCF_002439135.1). Classification (NCBI taxonomy): domain Bacteria; kingdom Pseudomonadati; phylum Pseudomonadota; class Gammaproteobacteria; order Pseudomonadales; family Pseudomonadaceae; genus Pseudomonas; species Pseudomonas sp. UBA6323. The sequence goes on from NZ_DJSX01000041.1 coordinate 66,206, forward strand.
CGTGACGCACCGATTCGCTGAGGCTGGGCGCGACCATCAGCTCGGCATCGTAGTGGGTGTCAAGGAAGCCGGGTGTGATCCATTTGCCCTGGGCGTCGATGACCCGCTCGGCCAGGCTGGCGTCGAGCGGCTCGGCACTGACCAGGGCGATGCGGCCACCCTTGATCGCCAGGCTGCGGGTGGCGGAGGGGGCAGGGCTGCCGTCGAAGTAGCGGCCGCTCTGGATGATCAGATCGTATTGGGGCATGACGGAGGCCTCGGCTCTTGTTTTTGTGAGGCCAGACTAGGCGTCTGCGTAGCGCAAAACTTGTCATGACACGACAGTGTTGGCATCTTCGAGCGATCTGCCAGGAGGGGCACCATGTCCGTTCGCTATGAGGTACGCAGTGCTGCCCTGACCGGGCTGGAAGCCGAGGTGACCAGCCTGGGCGGCGATCTGCGCGTGCTTCTTGCGCGCGCGGGCATGAGCACCGATGCGCTGGACGATGGCGATAGCCTGATTCGCATTGAGCAGCTGATCCTCCTGCTGAACGAAGCGGCCGCGCAGCTGCAGTGTCCCGATCTGGGCTTGCGCGTGGCCAGCCATCAGGGGTTGGAGATGCTCGGTCTGTTGGGGCACCTGCTGGTGCGCGAGCCTGACCTGCAGGCGGCCTTCACGGCGGCGCAGCGCTATCTGGCCCTGCACAACAAGGCCGAGCACTGGCAATTGTTGATGCTGGAAGGGCGCATCCAGGTGCGGCGTATCGAGCATTTCTTCGCGGTCGACGGCGCCCAGCAGTACCGGGAGATGGCCATCGCCGCCTACGCGCGCCTGGTACGTGCGGTGGGCGGCGCCGACCTGCGCCCGCTGCGTGTGGAATTCAGCCACAGCCCCATGGCGCCGCGCATGCGCTATCGCCAGCATCTGGGTTGCGAGGTGCGCTTCGATCAGGAATACGACTGTCTGGTGTACGACGCCAGCATTCTGCAGCGCCCGGTGCTGGCCATGGCCTCAGATGATGCGCAGCGCCTCGAAGCGTCGCTGCGCGAACGCCTGGACAGTCTGCAGGACGATCTGGAGTTGCAGGTGCGCAGCCTGATCGTGCAGACCCTCGGCATGCGCCAGCATTCGCTCGGGCATATCGCCGAGCTGCTCGGCCTGCACCCACGAACCCTGCAGCGGCGCCTGCTCAGTGAGGGGCTGTGCTTCAAGCAACTGGTGCATCAGGTGAAGATGGATACTGCAGGTTGGCAGGTGCGGGCATCAAACATGCCGCTGACGCTACTGGCCGATGTGCTCGGCTATGCCGACCAGGCGGCCTTCAGCACGGCCTTTCGCAATCACTTCGGCCAGTCGCCGTCGAGCTGGCGCAAGGCGCATCGCTGAAGGGGCGATTGCTAGAGCGCTGGCGTGGTGGACTTGTGCGGCGCTGCAGACACCACTTCGAAGCGCAGTACGCCAATCATCTGTCCGGCTTCGGTGACGACTCGCACCTGCCAGCGACCCTCGGGCGAGGCGGGAAAATTGAGCTTGTGCGTCCAGGCGCGATAGCCCTCCTTGCGTCCGCCGCTGATCTCCAGGGCGATGCGATCGACTTCCCGGCCGTTGTGCTGCCAGACGTGATAGATGCGCTCGTTGAGGCCGCGCGGGGCGTTGATCGAGGTGTAAGCGTAGAGCCCGTCATTACTCAATTGCTGCGGCGTGATCCGCTTCAGGCTGGCGCCAGGCGTGCGCTGTTCACCATCGAAGCGGTTGCTGATCGCCACTTCTGTCAGCCACAGCGTTGCCGGTGGCACCCATACGCGTGCCATCCAGCCGGCGCTGGCCATGGCCAGGGGCAGGGCGGCCAGCAGCAAGGTGCGGCGCCAGCCGGCGACACCGATCAGTCCCGGCAGGCTCGGTAGTGCCAGCAGCGTGGCGACCGCCAGGGCGATGCGATAGCTCTGCGGCGTGCTGAGGTGGAAGATGATCGGCAACGCGGTGAGCATCACCGCGAACAGCGCAAGGCTGTGAAAGGCCAGCAGCAGCCAGCGTCGTGGTGCCAGCCAGCGGTAGTAGATCGGATCGGTGATCGAGGCCAGCGCAGCGACCGCCAGCAGGCCACTGAACAGCAATTGCCCGCTGTTCCAGGTGGTGGTGATGAAGAAGAACGGCAGGACGAAGAACAGGCTCTCCTGATGGATCATCTGCGTGCCGTAGCGCAGCAATGGCAGCGGCAACTCGAAGCCGAAGCGCTGGGCTATGCGCTCGCGCAGCAGGTTCTCCAGGATGAGCCAGACCCAGCTGACCACCAGCACCACGCCCAGTACCTTGGCCAGATTCGCCTGGCGGTCGACCAAAAGAAAGCTGGCCAGTCCCGAGCAGAAGCCGAACAGCGCAACCAGGCCGGGATAGCGCTTGAGCAGAGCAATCACAATGGGAATGCGGTCGAGCAGGGCTTTCATGTGGGCAGGGTGGTGCAATGATGGGCGCGCATCCTAGGCAGCGCACGGGTTGGTTGCAAGCGCGTCGTCAGCTGCGCTGGCGATGCCGCGCCGCTTGCGGCACTATTGCGCCCCCGTTTCACCACCGAGTCCGAATACGATGAAATTCATCCATCAACGTGAGCATCTGGAAGAGGGCGATCTGGTGGTCATCCAGTGCTCGCAACCGTGCAACATCCGCCTGATGAACGATGCCAACTTTCGCGCCTTCAGGAACCGTGGCCGACACAGTTACCACGGCGGCGCCTTCATCAAATTTCCTGCGAAGATCCGCGTACCCTCCAGCGGCTTCTGGAACATCACCCTGGATACCGTCAGCCGGCGTGCCGTGAGCATGACGCGCAAGCCGCAGATGGAATACAGCATCAAGATCGTCCGTCGCCCTGGCGCCTGATGGTTGCTGCTGCAGCTGCGGATCGAGAAAAAAGCTAAACGCTGACGGCCGCTTCGTGGTCACAACTCCTGAATCCAGAAAAAGGAGAGTCAGCATGCTCAAGTTTCTAGGCGGCACCGTCGGTATCATTTTCATCATCGGCCTGATCGTGGTGATCGGGTTGTTCAAACTCATCTTCTAGGCCATCAGGCGATCCCATCAGCCCCGCTGCGTGCAGCGGGGCTGATTGCATCAGAGTCTTTTGCGCTGGTTGCCCTGGTGCTGCTCGCAGGTCATGAAGCCCTTGCTGTCGACCCGGCCGTTGACGTCGAAGTCCACGTAGTAGGGTTGTTCCAGGCCATCGACATTCAGCACGTAGTTGTTGCAGGTGCCGCCGGTGACGCTGTTGCGCTCTTCGGAAGAGGGCGGGCCGCCGAGGGTGCGTACCTGCTCCATGGTCATGCCGTGGTCGACCTGCTTGACCAGTGGCTCGTTGCGAAACGTCACGTAGTCGGCCGGGTTCTCGATGGTCGAGCAACCGGTCATGGCGGCCGCTACGGCCAGTACTGCAAGGCTGTGCTTGTACATGTCATCGCTCCGTCGAATGAGCCGAAATGGCTCGACATGAGTTGGAGCGCTGTTGATGTATCGGAGTTCGTGTTTTTTCGATGATCGGCGCGCAGCGGGCTTTCCTGAACGGCCAGGTTTTTGCGGTGCAATTCGAGAAAGTTATCGCGGACAAGTCCGCTCCCACAGAGAGGGGCAGCGTTGGCACAGTCACCTTGTGGGAGCGGACTCGTCCGCGAAGCCTCGCGTCCTGCAGCGGCATAGGCTTGCCCGAAGGGCCAGAACCCTGAGGCCTGATCAAGCGGCGGGTTGCCGCCGCCCTACGCTTGCATCCCCTTCGGAACCGCCGTGGATTGCAACCTGCCCACGAATGAAAAGAGCCCGCGATAGCGCAATGCTGTTCACATAAGAAACGGTGTAATGCGATCAGTCCCCTCGCCCCTCCTGGGAGAGGGTTAGGGAGAGGGGGAACTGGCGGTTTTGCATCGTTCCAGCCCTCTCCCCCTCAGCCCCTCTCCCATAAATGGGAGAGGGGAGCCAAGCGCGTACAACCTTAAGTGAACAGCATTACCGCGATAGCGGGCTCTTTCGTATCAGTCGTCATAACCCAGGTTCGGCGCCAGCCAGCGCTCGCTGACGGCGAGGTCCTGGCCCTTGCGCTCGGTGTAACGCTCGATCTGATCCTTGTCGACCTTGCCGACGGCAAAGTACTGCGCCTCGGGGTGGGCGAAGTACCAGCCGGACACGGCGGCGGCCGGGAACATGGCGTAGTGCTCGGTAAGGAACACGCCGCTCATGCCGGCCTTGTTGTAGTCGGCCTCGGGATCGAGCAGCTTGAACAGCGTGCCTTTCTCGGTGTGGTCCGGGCAGGCCGGGTAGCCGGGAGCAGGGCGGATGCCCTTGTACTGCTCGCGGATCAGCGCCTCGTTGTCTAGTTGCTCGTCCGCCGCGTAACCCCAGTGCTCCTTGCGCACGCGCTCGTGCAGCCACTCGGCGCAGGCTTCGGCGAGACGGTCGGCGAGGGCCTTGACCATGATCGCGTTGTAGTCGTCGCCCTTGTCCTGGTAAGCCTTGGCCACTTCTTCGGCGCCGATGCCGGCGGTGGTGATAAAGCCACCGACGTAATCCGTAATGCCGCTTTCCTTCGGCGCGACGAAGTCGGCCAGGGACAGGTTCGGCTTGCCGTCCGGCTTGATGGTCTGCTGACGCAGGTGGTGCAGGGTGGCGAGTTGCTCGCCGCTGTCGCCGTAGACTTCGATATCGTCGTCACGCACCTGATTGGCCGGCCAGAAACCGAACACGGCGCGGGCCTTGATCAGTTTCTCGTCGATCAGTTTGCGCAGCATCGCCTGGGCATCGTTGAACAGGCTGGTGGCCGCCTCACCGACCACTTCGTCGGTAAGGATGCGCGGGTATTTGCCGGCCAGGTCCCAGGAGATGAAGAACGGCGTCCAGTCGATGTACTCGGCCAGTACGTTGAGGTCGATATCGTCGAGCACTTTGGCGCCGGTGAAGCTCGGTTGCGGTGCGCTATAGCCGGCCCAGTCGAACTTCGGCTTGTTGGCGATGGCGTTTTCGTAGCTCAAGCGCTCGGTGCGGGTCGCCCGGGCGGCGGTGCGCTCACGCACTACCACGTATTCGTCACGGGTCTTGCGCACGAAGTCGGGTTTGAGCTCCTTGGACAGCAGTTGGGTCGCCACGCCCACCGCGCGGGAGGCGTCGGTGACGTAGATCACCGCATCATTCTTGTACTGCGGGTCGATCTTCACCGCGGTGTGCGCCTTGGACGTGGTCGCGCCGCCGATCATCAGCGGCAGGGTAAAGCCCTGGCGCTGCATTTCCTTGGCGACGTGGACCATCTCGTCCAGCGACGGGGTGATCAGCCCGGACAGGCCGATGATGTCGCACTTCTCGGCGATGGCGGTCTGCAGGATCTTCTCCGCCGGCACCATCACGCCCAGGTCGACGATGTCGTAGCCGTTACAGCCCAGCACCACACCAACGATGTTCTTGCCGATGTCGTGCACGTCGCCTTTCACGGTGGCCATGAGGATCTTGCCCTTGGCTTCCGGCTTATCGCCTTTCTCGGCCTCGATGAAGGGAATCAGGTGCGCCACGGCCTGCTTCATCACCCGGGCGGACTTGACCACCTGGGGCAGGAACATCTTGCCCGAGCCGAACAGGTCGCCGACCACGTTCATGCCGCTCATCAACGGGCCTTCGATGACCTCGATGGGCCGCGCGCATTGCTGGCGGCATTCCTCGGTGTCCTCGACGATAAAGGCGGTGATGCCCTTGACCAGCGCGTGCTCCAGGCGCTTGTCGACCGGCAGCGAGCGCCACTCCTCGTTCTCGACTTCCTTGGCGGCGCCATCGCCCTTGTACTTGTCGGCGATGGCCAGCAGCGCCTCGGTAGCGCCGTCGTTACGGTTGAGCACCACGTCCTCGACCGCGTCGCGCAGCTCCTTGGGAATCTCGTCGTAGATCTCCAGCTGGCCGGCGTTGACGATGCCCATGGAGAGGCCGTTCTGGATGGCGTAGTAGAGGAATACCGAGTGGATCGCCTCGCGCACCGGGTTGTTGCCACGGAAGGAGAAGGACACGTTGGACACGCCGCCCGAACTCAGCGCATACGGCAGCTGGTCGCGGATATAAGCGCAGGCCTCGATGAAGTCCACCGCGTAGTTGTTGTGCTCTTCGATGCCGGTGGCAACGGCGAAGATGTTCGGGTCGAAGATGATGTCTTCCGGCGGGAAGCCCACTTCGTTGACCAGGATATCGTAGCTGCGCTGGCAGATTTCCTGCTTGCGCGCGGCGGTATCGGCCTGGCCGACTTCGTCGAAGGCCATCACCACCACCGCGGCGCCATAGCGCTTGCACAGCTTGGCGTGGTGCTTGAACTGCTCGACGCCTTCCTTCATGGAAATCGAGTTGACGATGCCCTTGCCCTGGATGCACTTCAGGCCGGCCTCGATCACCTCCCACTTGGAGGAGTCGATCATGATCGGCACGCGGGAAATGTCCGGCTCGCCAGCGATCAGGTTGAGGAACCTGACCATGGCGGCCTTCGAGTCGAGCATCCCCTCGTCCATGTTGATGTCGATCACCTGGGCGCCGGCTTCCACCTGCTGCAGGGCGACTTCCAGGGCCTCGGTGTAGTTCTCCTCGCGGATCAGCCGGGCGAACTTGGCCGAACCTGTGATGTTGGTGCGCTCGCCGACGTTGACGAACAACGACTGGCGATCGATGGTGAAGGGCTCCAGGCCCGACAGGCGGCAGGCCTTGGGAATCTCCGGAATCGGGCGCGGCTGGTATTTGGCGACCGCCTCGGCGATGGCCTGGATGTGACCCGGCGTGGTGCCGCAGCAGCCGCCGATGATGTTCAGCAGCCCCGATGCAGCGAATTCCTCGACCACCTCGGCCATCTGCGCCGGGGTTTCGTCGTATTCACCGAAGGCGTTCGGCAGGCCGGCGTTGGGGTGCGCGGACACGTGGGTGCCGGCCTTGGCCGCCAGTTCGGCCAGGTAAGGGCGCAGTTCCTTGGCACCGAGGGCGCAGTTCAGGCCCACGGAAATCGGCTTGGCGTGGGCCACCGAGTTCCAGAAGGCTTCGGTGGTCTGACCGGACAGGGTACGGCCGGAAGCGTCGGTAATGGTGCCGGAGATCATGATCGGCAGTTCAACGCCGTCCTCGTCGAACACCTGCTGCACGGCGAAGATCGCCGCCTTGGCGTTGAGGGTGTCGAAGATGGTCTCGATCAGGATCAGGTCGGCGCCGCCCTCGATCAGGCCGCGGGTCGCTTCGGTGTAGTTCTCCACCAGCTCGTCGAAAGTGACGTTGCGGTAGCCGGGGTCGTTGACATCCGGGGAGATCGAGCAGGTGCGGCTGGTCGGGCCGAGTACGCCGGCGACGAAACGCGGACGATCCGGGGTTTCCAGGGTCTTGGCGTCCGCCACTTCGCGGGCCACACGGGCGCCAGCGACGTTCAGCTCATAGACCAGCGACTCCATGTCGTAGTCGGCCTGGGACACCTGGGTGGCGTTGAAGGTGTTGGTTTCCAGGATGTCGGCACCGGCATCCAGGTAGGCCTTTTCGATGGCAGCGATAATCTGCGGCTGAGTCAGCAGTAGCAGGTCATTGTTGCCCTTGACGTCGCTCGGCCAGTCGGCGAAGCGCTCGCCGCGGTAGTCGGCTTCTTCGAGCTTGTAGCTCTGGATCATGGTGCCCATGCCGCCGTCGAGAATCAGGATGCGCTCCTTCAGGGCTTGCTGGAGGGCTTGGAGGCGGGCGCTGCGATCGGACATGAGAACTACCTGAGCAAAGCGGGAACAAAGGTGCGCGATGATAGCAAAGCTGCAGGGCTCTGGAGCGCCGCGAGCATTCCCATGAATTTCATTCATGTTGCGGAGGGCGCCGTCTCGTTAGAATTGCCGCTTCGCAATAAAGGACGTGGTCATGTTCAAGCCCGCTGCACTGTTGTTTCTTTCCTTCGCAGCCGGTCTGGCCCGTGCCGAAGCCGTTTCCTATATCGATGACGTCCAGCCCATCCTTACCCACAAGTGCGTGGCGTGCCATACCTGCTACGACGCACCTTGTCAGCTCAACCTCGGCAGCGGCGAGGGCGTCCTGCGTGGCGCCAGCAAACAGCTGGTCTACGACGGCACGCGGACCAAGGCGCAAGCCACCACACGGTTGTATCTGGACGCGCAAGGCGAGGCGGCCTGGCGGCAGCGCGATTTCCATTCGGTGCTCGACGGTGAAAACGGCCAGGTCGCGCTGATCAAACACATGCTGGAGCTGGGCCGTAGCGAGCCAGTCGAACCCAACGCCAAGCTCCCTGACGACCTCGATATCGCCATCACCCGCAGCAACAGTTGCCCACTGCCGGGCGAGTTCGCCGCCTATGCGCAGAAAAATCCCCATGGCGGCATGCCGTTCGCCGTAACCGGCCTGAACGATGACGAGTACGCCACGCTGGAGCAGTGGCTGGCGCAGGGCGCGCCAGTGGCTGAGCAAGCGCTCAAGCCCAGCGCTGTCGAGTTGCGCCAGGTGCAGCAGTGGGAAAATTTCCTCAACGCTCCCGGTGCGCGACAGGACCTGGTCTCACGCTGGCTGTATGAACACCTGTTTCTGGCGCATCTGCACTTCGAGGATGGCGAGCCCGGGCACTTTTTCCAGATGGTTCGCTCGCGCACCCCGAGCGGCAAACCCATCGACCCCATCGCCACGCGTCGCCCGAACGATGATCCGGGTACCGAGTTCTACTATCGTCTGTGGCCGATCCAGGGCGTGATCGTGCACAAGACCCACATCACCTATCCGCTGAGCGAAGACAAACTGGCGCGGGTCAAAGCCCTGTTCTTCGGCGAAGACTGGACGCTCGACGCGGTGCCGGGCTATGGCGCGCAGCGCCGCGCCAATCCGTTCGAAACCTTCGCTGCGATTCCGGCGCAGGCGCGTTATCAGTTCATGCTGGATAACGCCGAATACTTCGTGCGCACCTTTATCCGAGGCCCGGTGTGCCGCGGGCAGATTGCCACCGACGTGATTCGTGACAACTTCTGGGCGTTGTTCCAGGCGCCGGAGCACGATCTCTACATCACCGATGCCGAATATCAGCGTGAAGCCACGCCGCTTTTGGCCATGCCCGGCCAGGTCGATGAGATCGGCGATCTGCTGGGTCTGTGGCGTAACTACCGAGACAAGCGCAACGATTACGAGAATCTGCGCAAGGACGCCTACGCCGATGCGCCGCCGGCTGACTGGGCGCATATCTGGAGCGGCAACGACAATGCGTTGCTGTCGATCTTCCGCCAGCACGACAGTGCCTCGGTGCGCAAAGGCTTGCTCGGCGAGGTGCCGCAAACCCTCTGGTGGCTGGACTATCCGCTGCTGGAGCGCACCTACTACCAACTGGTGGTCAACTTCGATGTGTTCGGCAACGTCTCGCATCAGGCGCAGACGCGCTTGTACTTCGACCTGATCCGCAACGGTGCCGAGGTGAACTTTCTGCGCCTGTTGCCGGCAGGCTCGCGTGAGGCCTACTTGGACGACTGGTACCAGAACAGCGGCAAGCTGAAGATGCTGCTGGACTACACCTCGGTCGATCACCGCTCGCCGAGCGCCCTCGGCCTGACCGGCAAGGACCCGAAGAAGCAGTTCGCCGAGCAACTGCTGCAGCGCCATGCCAAGCTCAATGCGCGGCCCGATCCGATCAACCGCTGCTTGGGCGCGCACTGTTATCGCGATGGTCTGCCCAAGGAACTGCAGCATGCCGAGCAGTCACTGTCGCGCCTGGCCAGTCGTCCGGCAGGGGGCTTGCGAGTGATCGACCAGTTGCCGGAAGCGACCATGCTGCGGGTGGAGCTGAGCGATGGTTCGCGCGAGATCTACAGCCTGCTGCGCAACCGCGCGCACAGCAACGTGGCCTTCATGCTGGGTGAGGAGCTGCGTTATCAGCCTCGCCTCGACACCCTGACCATCTATCCGGAAGTGCTGAGCAGCTATCCGAACTTCATGTTCAACGTGAAAGCCGGTGAGGTGGATGACTTCGTCAAACAGATGGAGGGCGTGCGCGACGCAAAATCCTTCGAGCGCGTCGTCGAGCGCTGGGGCGTGCGCCGCAGCCATCCCGAGTTCTGGCGCTATTTCCACGATCTGGCCGAGCATATCCGTGAAACCCAGCCGCAGGAGGCCGGGGTGCTGGATATGAACCGCTACCAGAACCTCTAACGAAGCGCTGGAAGCAGCGCGCGGCTGACCGATGCCTGCGCGCCGCCTGCAGCCTGTCGCTCACTGTTGCTTCCGCCGACCTTTCCTCTGCCGCTGCGGTCGGACCCTTTGGTTGCCAGATTCAGGCAGCCCGGCTCGAACAGCGAAAGGGGGCGATGGCGGTTTCATGCTGGTTTCAGTGCAGGCTTTACGGGCGTTGGCGGCCTGGGTTGTGGTGTTTCATCACGTCATGCAGGTGTTCTTCAATTTCAAGGCGGACAGTTTCGTCGGTCGGCTGTTCGCCGAAAGGGGCGCGGTTGGTGTCGACATCTTCTTCGTCATCAGCGGGTTGGTGATCTATCTGTCCACCCGGGGCAAGACGATCACGCCCTGGCGCTTCATGCTCAATCGTGTGCTGCGCATCGTCCCGGCCTACTGGCTCTACTCGTTGATAGCGGCGCTGATCATCGCCTTCGCCAATCCGGTGATGCCGGTGCAGGAGTTCGATCTGCATCATCTATTGCTCTCGCTGCTCTTCATCCCAGCGGAGAATCCTGGCGGCTTTGGCCTCTATCCGACGCTCAACGTCGGTTGGACGCTGAATTACGAGATGTTCTTCTACCTGCTGTTCGCACTGGCCTTCATCGTCACTGAGCGTCTGCGCCTACTGTTCATCGTCCTGGCCCTGGCCGCTTTCAGTCTGCTGGCGACCCAGCCGTGGATGAGCGATTTCTACCGCAACAGCATCGTCTACGAGTTCATCTTCGGCATGCTCCTGGGTGTACTTTACAAGCGCGGCTGGATTCGCCAGGGATTTTGGCTGCCGCTGCTGGTAATCGCGGCTTCGCTGCTGACCATCTATCACTTCGACAGCTCCGTGCGCCTGCTGCATTGGGGGCTGCCGAGCGCGTTGATCGTCGCTGCCTGTATCGCCATGGAGCCCTGGTTAAAGGGCAATCGGCTGTTGAGCCAACTAGGCGACTATTCCTACTCGGTCTACCTGCTGCACGTGATCGTACTGTCGCTGGGCTGGTACCTGCAGGCCCGCCTCGATCTCTCGCCTGCGGTCGTCATCGCGGCCTGCGTACCGGTGATCGCCCTGGCGGCCTGGGCCAGTTATGAGCTGATCGAAAAGCGTTTCGTCGTTCACGCCAAAGTCTGGGGCGGGCAGCGAGCAGAGCGGGGAAGGCTGCAGTCTTATCCTGAGTAAATTAGTAGGACTTTATTCGGGTCGCCACTTGGCGTACAATCCGCTGCATGACCGTGAGGAGTTGCCATGAGTGCCATCACCATTACCCAAGCTGCCGAAGACTACCTGGCCGAGCTGCTGAGCAAGCAGGACACCCCGGGTATCGGCATCCGCGTTTTCATCACCCAGCCAGGTACGCCTTATGCGGAAACCTGCATCGCTTACTGCAAGCCGGGTGAGCAGAAGCCTGAAGACACCGCCGTGGGTCTGGCCAGTTTCACTGCCTGGATCGATGGTATCAGCGAGCCTTTCCTGGAAGACGCTGTCGTCGACTACGCCACCGATCGCATGGGCGGCCAACTGACCATCAAGGCGCCGAACGCCAAGGTGCCGATGGTCAATGAGGACAGCCCACTGAACGAACGTATCAACTACTACCTGCAGACCGAGATCAATCCTGGTCTGGCCAGTCACGGTGGTCAGGTGACGTTGATCGACGTGGTCGACGAAGGTATCGCCGTGCTGCAGTTCGGTGGTGGTTGCCAGGGTTGTGGTCAGGCCGACTACACCCTCAAGGAAGGCATCGAGAAAACCCTTCTCGAGCGTATTCCCGAACTCAAGGGTGTGCGTGACGTGACCGACCACAGCAATCGCGAAAACGCCTACTACTGATAGGCGCTTTGCACATGAAAAGGGGCGACCGAGAGGTCGCCCCTTTTTCATTTCAGGCCTTGCGTACGCGTTTGCTGGAAGCAGGAAAGCGCTCGAGTTTTTCCGCAGGGCGGATCGGCCGCTTCACCAGTTCGCCGCCGCAGTTCGGGCAGCGCAGCCCAAGGGCCGTCTCGGCGCAGGAACGACAGAACGTGCACTCGAAGGAGCAGATCAATGCGTCGGAACTGGCTGCCGGCAGATCGCAGTCGCAGTTCTCGCAGTTGGGGCGTAGTTCAAGCATGGCGCTAGGCTCGGCACAGTGGGTGATTGCAGCAGTCTGCAGTCCCTCCAGGGCCAAGCGCAACGGGGTAAAGCGTGCTTTCCGTAAAGAGCACGGGGCGCACAAGGCGCCCCGAAAAGACTTACTCCGGCATGCTCCACGGTGCCAAGTCGAAACCCTGGCTGCGCAGCTCATCACGGGAGTGCTGCAGCGCATCTTCCAGCTGTTGCGGGTCGCTGTAGGTGGCGCAGGACAGCTGGCGACCTAGCAGGCGGGTGCTGGTGCGGTCGACGACGCTGATGTTGACGATGCCGGTGCCGTCCTGCGGAGCCCAAGCCACGCACTGGAACGGGCGAAAGGCACGATCGGCAATCAGCAAGGCTTCGTTGAAACGCAGCGGTGTGTTCATGGGTTCGGTTTCTCCGAGTTGATCCCAACAATTAATTGCGGCCAGCTTGTTGGCCTTACATTGCTGTTGATGAACTGAGCGAACCCATAAGTCACACATCGCTGAAAAAAGTTTTATTGCTGTGCGAAGTGCCTCGGTAAAAACTTCTGGCGTCTCGGCGATTACAACTTTCTACTGTGAAAGTTCCTTCTGCGCTTCCTCTGCGATCGGCTGCGGCTCAGGCGCAGCGGGGGCTGGGGCGTTGCGCTGATGGCGGTAGGCGCTTACTGCTTCATATACCGACTTGCGCAAACGGTTTATGCCGCCGATAGGACGGTGTTCGGGTAACGCATGCCAGGGGTTGAAGGACAAATTGTCGCAGAAGAGATTTTGTTCGCGGCTGTCGAAGTCCTGCGGCTGCACGGTAATACGCGCGACGCTTTCAAAGGGCGATATCTTTTCGTTCCATTCCACTGTCGGATCTTCGATGGGCATGTAGTGCTGCGCGTTCTGTTTTTGCACCTGAAGTTCGAAGCACGCCGGTGCGCGATCCAGTGACAGTTGCTGGTAAAGCGCATTGCGCAGGAAGTTGGGCAAGTCGGTGTTCTGTTCCGGCAGTTCATAGGGTGGGCAGTTCTGCGCAGCCGGTATGACTCGGTACTTGATGTTCAGCTCACCGAGCTTGAACGGTGCAATGGAATTGTAGGTGGTAGCCACCGGGCTTTCCGGTGCAGGCGCCAGGGTTTTCAGGGCGATGATCAGGTGGCGTACTTCCCAGGTGCGCGGATCCCAGCTGGGAAAGAACGCCAGGGCCTTCTTGCCGTCGGCCTGGGCGGCGAAGTTGCTGCGGTATTCAGCCACGTCTCGCACGAAGAAGGCCGGGTGATTGAACATCACGAAATCCTGCTCGCCAGCATGTGCCGGGCTCTTCATGAGTTTCTCACCCGGTACGTCGAGCAGCTTGATGGCCATGCCGCGGGCATCGCGGGCGCGGTCGAATTGCGGATAGGCGTTGCCGTTGGACAGGCGCATCCATGCTTGCCAGGTATGCCCTGGCTCACTGAACACGCCTTGGCGCAATGATTCGTCCAGCGTATCCAGCACCTGCATCTCTGCCCGGACACAGCCGTGTGCCTTGGCATGGGCATCGCGCAACACGCGGGTATTGTCACGGTGCTGCTCGACGATGCGCACCGCATCTTCGATGATCAACCGGCTCAGTGCGGCTTCATCCGGAGCGATTTCTTCTTCAGTGGAAACCGGGCCGGAGAATTTCCAGGCGTAATAGGCCTCGCCCAGTCCCCAGCCAACCAGGCCGAGCAGCGCGACGGTGAGCAGCAGTTTGCCGAGCAGGCGACCGAGCCAGAGCCAGAAGCGTTTCAACATCGTTGCAATCCTTGTTCTAGGTATCGGTTGAAATCAGCCTTCGCAGCTCGGGCCGGGCGTCCAGGGGCGTACCGGCACATCGCTGAGCTGGGTTTCCAGTTCGGCATTGCCGAGCACCTTGAGGTATTCGATCAGCGCCAGACGCTCGTCCGGCGACAGGGCGCGGCCGATCACGCCTTCCTGGCGGCAGCCGTCGCGGAATTCATGACCGCCGTTGCCATTGCCGGTGACCCGGGTGTCGAGCAGGAAGCCGCCCTCGAACTCTTCGCTGCGATAGCCCACGCGTACCGGGTCGTATTCGAAGTTGCCGACCCAGAACTTGGCTTGTCGCTCGTAAATGGGGGAGAGCAGCTCGAACAGATTGGGCACCGAGCCGTTATGTAGAAAGGGCGGGGTGGCCCAGATGCCGTCCAGCGGGCGGGCCTTGTAGCCGCGCTTCTCCTGAACACCGATGGGCAGGCCGTAGCCGTCCATTTCCTGGCGTTGGCGCGGCCCGATGCCGGCGTCCTGATAGGCGCGGTTTTCCACATAGGCAGTGATGTAGGCAAGGGCCTTGGCACTGGAAAGGCTCTTGAAATCCACATCATCGAGGCTGGCGCCGTACAACCTTACATCCAGCTTCGACAGTTCGGCCTTGGTCCAGCCCAGGCGGCTGATGTCGAAACGATGATCGGCGATATTGTCGGCAGTGGTCGGATCGGTACCGACGATGCTGACCGGCACCACGCGCATTTTCCACTCGGGATCGCGTGATGGCGCCAGACGCTCGTCCCGCGGTTTGGGATCGGCAGCGTGGCAGTAAGCGCAGTTTTCGCTGTAGAGGGCCTTGCCGCGACTGGCCAGGGGCAAATCCACCGCGCCGAATATGGCTTGCGGCCATTTTGGTGGCTGCAGCTGTTTCAGGGTTTCCTCGAGGGTGTACAGATCGTGCAGGCGCACGCTGGAGGCGTAGCGATCGGCCTCGGTGACGCCTTTGCCGTGTTCGTCGAGCAGATGCAGGCTGGCGCCGACGCCAAGGGCCTCGCCGACGTTGCGCGCCATCGGTTGCATGGCCGAGCCATTCCATTGCACCCAGTCGAACGTCCAGATGTCCCAGAGATGTGGGTAGCTCACCGGGGCATTGGCGATGCGGTAATTGCTGTCGTCAAGGTCGTCGCCGAATACGGTGTTGGCGATACGGCCGAATGCATCGGTACGACCAAATCCTTCCTCGGTCGGGTAAAGGCCGCGATGCCAGTCGTTGAATGCAGTCGCCAGCAGGCGGTCGAGCACCTGTTTGAATTCCTCGCGCAACTGATCACGGCCTTGCTCGTACTGGTCGCCCAGCACTTGCTGGGCGAAGCGACGGAATTTCAGCGGGTTGTAGTAAGTGAAGGCCATGCTCATGCCCAGCGCCTGGCCGAAGCCACCGCCGCGCAGGGTGGGTACGGTGGATGCCAGCGAATGCAGGGCGGCGCCGCCATCGATGCGCACGGCATGGCCCTGGTAGCGCAGCTCACCGGTATGGCAGGCAGCGCAGCTGATATCGAGAAAGTGCTCGCCGCTCTCGCTGTCCTGATGCCTGGCGAAGCCGACGGGCAGGTTGCCGGGGTTGAGTGCGCTTGGCTGCTGCCTGGGATCGGTGAGAAAGCCGAAGCGGGCCAGGTAATCGAGACGGGCGAACTTTTCCGTGCTGAAGGGCATTTCCAGCGCAGTGAACCAGTCGTAGTGCAGGCCTTTGACCGTGGTGCCTTGCGGTGTGTAGTAGTAAGTCTGGCGCTGCTCCTCGCTCCACTGCTGCAGATAATGCAACTTGTCTGGCTGCTGGTAGGTCGGCAGGTTGGGGTTGGCCACGTAGTACAACACCACCGCCAGGCCGATCAACGCCAGCAAGATAACGAGTTTGAAAACACGGCGGAGCAGACGCATCGGAACATCCTTGTGGCGTTCTTATTAATTGGCTCGTTATGCCAATACTGCAGGCTATTGGCAAGGTGCCATCGCGATGATCATGAAAACTGCGCAATAACCCACAGGAACAAGGCTTATAGAGAAATGATCCATTAAGCGTCAAAGTTCTTGCTAGCGTTACATTTGTGTGCGCCAAAGCATTGTTTTTATTGGGATACAAAATAATGGCGCCAAGGATGGAGTATGCAGGCTGTATCCGTAGTATCCCGGCGTTTACTGGTGCTGGAGCCTTTCGCTGCATGCGAGACGTTGCTTGAGCCTCTGCGGGCCTCTGGCTGGACCTTGCAGCTTTGTCCGGCAGATACCTTTACAGCCGATGGAGGTGATGCGCTTCTGCTTCACCTCGACCAGCAACCTGAATACGCATTGCTCCAACACCTGCAACGAACGGGGCTGTCGTGCGTGGCACTGCTGAATGCCCAGCGCCTGAAGCCAATCGATAGCGAAGTGCTCGTCGGGGACTGGTGTTTCGCCGTGTTGTCGCTACCGGTGGAAATTCCACGTCTGATTGAGGTTTTGCAGCAGGCGCAGGCAGCCACGCGCTTGCGCAGGCTTACAGCCGGGCGGCAATCATCGCAGTTTCTGGGCAATAGCGGCACGGCGCGAAGCCTGCGCAAGCACATGGAGTGCCTGAGTCGTGTCGACGGCCCGTTGCTCGTCAGCGGCGAGCGGGGCAGCGGCAAACATCTGCTGGCGCACTTGCTCCATCAGCGCAGCGCCCGCCGGGCACAGGCAGTGCGCCTGGTGAATTGCGCCGAGTGCTTCGATGAGGCCGTCGTGGCTGCATCGAGTACTACCACCGTCCTGATCGAACACGCCGCACAATTGCCTGATGCCGCGCAGCAGCGCTTGCTGGGTTACCTGCTGGTCCATCCTCGGGCCTCGCTGGTGACCCTCGATGGTGGAGAGCTGATGCAGGCTGTGCAGCAAAGACGCTTCAGCCGTGACCTGTTTCATCTGCTGGCGACGCAGCGACTGCACACGCCGAATCTGCGTGAGCAGCCTGGCGATCTGTTGCTGCTGGCCGAGCATTTCGCCAAAAAGCATGGCGAGTTGGTTGGCCACCAGAAGCGGCGTTTCAGCGAGGATGCGATCGATGCCATGCTCTGTCACGGCTGGCCCGGCAACGTAAGCGAACTGCGCAATCGCGTGATTCGCGCCGTGGTACTGGCGCAGGGGCGGCAGATTCAGGCCAAAGACCTGGGCTTGCAGTCGGCACAGGCCGACACCGCCTGCCCGGTGACACTCGAGGACTACATCCTGCGGGCCGAGCGCCAGGCGCTGAGCGACGTGTTGGGGCGTTACACGCACAACATGAGTCAGGCGGCGCGCACGCTGGGGATCTCGCGGCCGACTTTCTATCGCCTGCTGCACAAGCATCGTCTGCGCTGAAGCGCATGCTGTAACGCCCCAGAAACACTGCTAAGGTGCTTGGCAAACCTATCGCCAAGGAGATTTCCATGCACCCGTTCGACGCCGCTAAGCCGCCGAAACTGGCCGTGTTGCTGGGTTATGCCGGGCTGCTGCCATTCGTCGGCGGCGCGCTGGGCATCTGGGTGATTCCCTTGGGCTGGCGACCCTTCGTGCTGGATGCCTTGCTGGATTTCTCGGCAGTGATCCTGGCTTTCATGGGCGCCATTCACTGGGGCTTGGCGATGCGCGCGGAAGAGACCGACGAGAATGCCAAACTGCAGCTGGGGCTCTCGGTGATTCCGCCTATGCTGGGGTGGGCCGCGCTGGCTGGCGGACTGCCGATGGGAGTGTCGCTGCTGATCTTCCTGTTCGCCTTCATCGGCCTGTACCTGGCCGATATGCACGCAGTACGCGTCGGGCTGGCACCGCAATGGTATCCGGCACTGCGTACGCCGTTGACGCTGGTGGTGTGCCTGAGCCTGCTAGTGGCCTGGGCCAGCGTGCTGGTCAGTTGAACCGAGCAGCGCTGCGACCTGCTCAAGCGCTGCCTCGCGCCGTTCGCGCCAACTGCCGGACAGCTCGCTGAAGGGCAGCTCGTGTTTCAGCAGCCTGTCCCGACAGGCCTGATGAAAAGCCTGGCGCTCAGCCAGTTGCGGCTGGCAGCGCTGGCCATCCTCGACCCAGGGCACGCCCGCTGGGTCGAGCAGCAGATGCTGATCGTAGTGACGTGCAAGCAGCTCGGTTTCCAGCCAACCTGGGCAATCGCCGAACAGAAACTGGCTCCACAGCATGTTGCTCAACAGGTGCGTGTCGAGAATCAGCAGCGCGGGTCTGGCTGCCCGCGCGGCATCCTCCCAAGCCAATTGCCCGCGGGCGATCTCGGCGATATCGGCATAGCAGGTATCGCGCTGCTGCTCGTCGATGAAGTGGCGCACGTATTCGCCGACCACCACGCCACCGAAGCGCGTCTGTATTTCTTCTGCCAGCCAGCTCTTGCCGCTGGACTCCGGCCCCGTCAGCACCAGTACTTTCATGATGCGTACTGCAGGGCCGGATCGCGGCGCCAGCTCAGCCAGCCGCTGACGGCCAGGGCGGTGAAGGCGGCGTAGAGAGCAGCGGTGAGATACAGCTCGTTATACAGGAAGAACGCCACGTAGCAGAGGTCCACGACCACCCACAGCATCCAGCATTGCAGGAGTTTTTGCGCCATCCATAACTGCGCGACCAGGCTGAAGGCGGTCAGTGCCGAATCCAGCCAAGGCGAGCTGGCGTCTGTGTAGGTGGCCATCAGATAGCCGAGCAGCCAGGCGCCGAGCACGCCGATCAGCAGGCCGGCGGCGACCGCGGGGAGTCCCAGGCGGCTGACCTTGCGCCCATCATGACGCTCGCCGCCTCGGGTCCATTGCCACCAGCCGTAGAGTTGCAGTGCTGCGAACAGCAATTGCAGAAGCAGGTTGGAATACAGCCGCCAGTCGTAGAACAGCCAGGCGTAGAGCAGCACCATGATCAAGCCGATGGGCCAGCACCAGGGGTTCTGTCGGACGGTCAGCCATACCGCGACGATGCCGAGCCCGGCAGCAATGAGTTCGAGCCAGGACATGCGGCGTCCTCAAGCGGGGAAAGGGTGGCGATTGTACTGATGTGGAGGGCTCAGCACACCAGGCTGTCGGCCTGCCGGTAGAGCATCAGCAGCTTGCGCGTGATGGTCTGCTGGATGTCGTCGCGTTCGAAGCTCGACAATCGTTCCAGACGCGCCAGTTGCAGGCGGTGCAGGTGAATGTAGGGCATTTGCTGGTCGAACTCGCGCAGATCGCCTTTCATCAGTACCGGCAGGAACAAGTCACCGATTTTCTTCTGGTTGCTGATGATCTGCGCCAGTGCTGGTTTGAACGCCATGGTCTTGGGTGCCGGGCCGCCGTCCCTGATCTGGGTGCTGAGCAACAGCCCGGGTTTGCCGATCACCCGGCCGGGCAAGACACACAGGCCTGTCTTGCGAATGGCCTGGCTGTCGATGCCGTGCAGGGTGTCGTGGAACGCATAAGGGTTAGGCAGCACCACCATCTTGCGCCCGAGATCGCTGGGGAAATGCAAGCTGTAGTTGGTGTACAGCTGCCCCACCGACTCGGAATAGACGCACAGGCGGTTCTCGAACAGCTTGATGAAGCGCTCGGCCAGCTCGCGGCGGGCCATGCTGTCCAGGTCCCAGATCAGGTCCTGGTTCTGCGGCCGACTGAAATCGACCTCCTGATGTTGCATGCTGCTCATGCCTGCCTCATACGCGGAACTGCCCGAGCAGGCGGTTGAGCTGGTCGGCCAGTTGCTTGAGGTGCTGGCTGGCCGCGCTCGACTGTTCGGCGGCTTCGGCGGTTTTGTGAGCCAGCGCCGCCGTCTGCGTGACGTTCTGATTGATGTCTTCCACCACGTGCGACTGCTCCAGAGTGGCACTGGCGATCGAGGCGTTGAGCCCGGTCAGGTTGCGCAGCGACTGGGCGATCTGGGCAAGGCTTTCACCGGCCTGGCTGGCCTGTTCCACGGTCAACTGGGAAGCGCGGCTGCTGTCATGGATCACCTTGACCGCGGCCTCCGAGTTGCCTTGCAGGCGTTCGATCATGCCCTGGATTTCGGCTGTGGACTGCTGGGTACGTTGCGCCAGCAGCCGCACCTCATCGGCGACTACGGCGAACCCGCGGCCCTGTTCGCCTGCGCGTGCCGCCTCGATGGCGGCGTTGAGGGCAAGCAGGTTGGTCTGCTCGGCGATGGATCGGATCACTTCCAGTACGCTGCCGATCTGCGTGCTCTCGCTGGCCAGCGACTGGATCACCTCGACGGCCTTGTCGATGGTGCCCGAGAGTTGATCGATCTGACGCAGGCTCGCTTCGATGTTCCGCTGCCCCTGGCTGGCCTGTTCCTCGGCCGTGTGCATTTCACCGGAGGCGTGTTCGGCGTTCTTCGCCACGTCCTGCACGCCGTAAGTCACCTGGTTGACAGCGGTAGCCACCAGTTCCATCTGCTGCGCCTGCTGCTGGCTGTGGCGCTGCGCTTCGCTGGAGATATCGTCGAGGGTGCGTGCGGCCTGGTCCAGCGAACCTGCCGAGTCGAGCATCTGCCGTATGACGTGACGCAGCCTGTCGGTAAAGGCATTGAAATAGGTTGCCAGCGAGGTGAGCTCGTCGCGGCCGTGGGTGTCGAGGTTGCGGGTCAAATCGCCTTCGCCGCTGGCGATGTTGGCCATCGCCTCAACCGCAGCTTGTAGCGGCCGCACGATGCTGCGGGTGATCAGTACCACCAGAGCGGCGAGGAGGAGGGCGATCAACAGGCCGATGCTCATGGCCTTCAGCGCCTGGGTCCTGAATTCCGCCTGCACATCGTCGACATATACGCCGGAGCCGATGATCCAGCCCCAGGGCTGAAACAGCTCGACGTAGGAAATCTTCGGAACAGGGTCGCTGGCGCCTGGTTTCGGCCAGCGGTAGTCGACCTGGCCGGCGCCCTGGCTGCGGGTGATGGCGACCATCTCGTTGAACAGTGCCTTGCCGTCAGGGTCCTTGAAGCCGGAAAGGTTCTGGCCCTCGAGCTTGGCATTCATCGGGTGCATGAGCATGACCGGCGTCTGGTCGTTGATCCAGAAATACTCCTGGCCGTCGTAGCGTAAGCCGCGAATCACTTCCATAGCCTGCTTCTGCGCCTGGTCGCGGCTCATGCTGCCGGCGCTTTCCAGGCTATGGAAGTGCTTGAGGATGCCGGCGGCGCTCTGCACCACGTGTTCGGTCTTTTCCGACTTGCCGAAGTACAGGTCAGTGTGAATCTGGCGCAGCATATAGGCTCCCTGCAGGATCAGCGTCAGGATGGCCAGCGCCAGGATCAGCCATAGGCGGCGGCTGATGGGAAGACTACGTAAGCTGTTCATGGACGAATACCTGATTGTTGTAATTGTCGGCTTCAGGGCAACTCTAGAGTGCGCGAGGCAATACTGTCACATCGCCGCATTATTCACTCTAGTTGTCTGATAGCATTTCGGCCGTTCGGTACAGAACCTGAGCAAGCACCGAGCTAGACCTACGCGAGGAACCTCCGCGGCGGGTTTGTGTCCCACGGCGGGATCTATGTTCCACGTTCTAGTTTTACGCGCAGGTGAGTCGCCGCGCTTTGGGGGATTTGATGGATATTTGGGCGGCCTTTCAGGCCCTGATTCTGGGCATTGTGGAAGGCCTGACCGAGTTCTTGCCGATTTCCAGCACCGGGCACCTGATCGTGGTGGGTGATCTGCTTGGCTTCAACGGCGAAACCGCGACAGCGTTCAAGATCATCATCCAGCTCGGCGCCATTCTGGCGGTCATATGGGAGTTCCGGGCGAAGGTGCTGGCCGTGGTGGTCGGCTTACCCAACGACCCGAAGGCCCAACGCTTCAGCTTCAATCTGTTTCTGGCGTTCATTCCGGCGGTGATCTTCGGTCTGGCCTTCGCCGACCTGATCGAGCACTGGCTGTTCAATCCGATCACCGTCGCCATGGCGCTGATCATCGGCGGCATCATCATGCTCTGGGCGGAGAAGCGTGATCACAAGATCCAGGCCGAGACGGTCGACGACATGAACTGGAAACTGGCTTTGAAGGTGGGCTTCGCTCAGTGCCTGGCGCTGATTCCGGGGACATCGCGCTCGGGGGCGACCATTATCGGCGGTCTGGTGTTCGGTCTGTCGCGCAAGGCAGCGACGGAGTTTTCGTTCTTCCTGGCGATGCCGACCATGGTCGCAGCCACGGTCTATTCGCTGTTCAAGTACCGCGACATTCTGCAGATGAGCGACCTGCCGATCTTCGCCATCGGCTTCGTCAGCACCTTTATCGTGGCGATGATCACCGTGCGTGCGCTGCTCAAGTTCATCACCAGCCACAGCTATGCCGTGTTCGCCTGGTATCGCATCGCTTTCGGCCTGGTGATTCTCGCCACCTGGCAGCTGCACCTGATCGACTGGAGCACGGCGCAGCCGTGATCGGCAACGAGCGCAAGGGGCGCCTGAAAAGCTGGGACGACGCCAAGGGCTTCGGTTTCATTCAGCCGGAAAACGGCGGGGCAGAGGTTTTCGCCCATATTTCGGTGATGCGTGGCGACCGGCGCCCGCAGCCGGGGGATGACGTACTGTTCATCGAAGGGCGCGACCCGCATGGCCGGCCGCGCGCCGAACACCTGCGCCTGGCCGGCGAGTTGAGCCTCGACCGCCAGGCGATCCGGCGCAAGCCGAAAAGTCCCAGCTCGGCCGCTTCGGTAGCGCGAAAGACGCCCGCCAGATCCGCGCACAAGGCAGTGGCTAAAGGTTCTATCCAGAATTTCTCCGGCAAGGCGGTGATGCTCGCTTTGCTGTGCGTCTTGCCACTGCTGGGCGCGCTGCAACTGTCAGGCAAGGGCCACTGGTGGATATTGCCGCTTTATCTGGTGGCCAGTCTGCTGAGCTTCGTGCAGTACTGGCTGGACAAACGCAGCGCCCAAAACGGTGGCCGCCGCACAGCGGAAAACACCTTGCATCTGGTGGAGCTGGCCGGTGGTTGGCCGGGCGCTCTGATTGCCCAACAGGCCTTCAGGCACAAGACGCGCAAGGCGTCCTATCAGAAAGTTTTTTGGCTGATCGTCGCTGCACATCAGATATTCTGGATCGACCTGCTGTTGCTCGATGGCGCCTACATCGCTCGCCACATCCCCTTATTCGTCCAGTAGCAGGCCGGGTCGCAGGCGTTTGGGCAGCCTGCGTACCACCAGTTGATGCGAGCGAGTCAGCAACTGGCGCAGCTCGTCGTCGCCCAGCGGCAACTGCCGGGCGCTCATGCTGATCCAGCGCGCGCGGGCCAGATAGGGCGCAGGGCGGATGCCTGGGCGGTCTACATAGCCAAGAAACAGGTCATCATCGACCTTGAAGGCCAGGTCTTCGCCGAGGAAATCGAGGATGGCGAACATCTTGTTGCCCGCCACCGAGAACACCCGGTTGCTGCCCCACTTGAGGTCTTCGCGAGCACCGGGCAGGGCGAGACAGAAAGCGGCGATCTGGTCGGCTGTCATTGGCTTCTCCATCATGAGCAAGTCCGTCGACCGGGCGACTGACCGTGCAGCCGTTCGATTTGGCGCCGCGCATGACCGATGAAGTCGGCCAGCGCCTGCGGTCGCTGTGCCAGGTCATCCCGGGCCTGCCCCAGATAAACGTCTCGCGCAGTTTCCAGCAGCGGCCGGTGTGCCAGAGGTAAGCGCTCGAGCAGCCAGTTGGCGGCAACGTCCTTGGCGGCGATCTCGCCGCTGCTCAGCGTCAGCCAGATGCGCGCCAGGGCCAGTATGACGTTGCACTCATCGCCCAGCCAGTCGCTCTGCCCGTTCCATTGCGCGGCGGTGTCGTGCAGTGCGCGAAACATGTCCGCCTCGGGCACCGGTTCGAACAGTTCGGCAGCCGGTGGGCCGAGCAGGCTGATACCGTGCAGGCGCACCTGGCTCAGGAGGATGGCCAGGTCATGATCGGCCATGACGGGCTCAAAGCGACCCGCCTGCAGATCGTCGCGCAGCCATTCGCCGAACTGCAGTTCGCGCATCGGTCGGTAGCGCCAGGGGCGCACGGCGTCGTGTACCAGTACCGTCACCTCCAGAGGGCGCAGGTGAACGGTGGCCGGCCAGGCCGACAACCGCAGCAGGTCCGTCATCAGGGCCTGGCGCGTCTCGTCGCTCAGCGACGTGCTGACGGTGACCAGCAGGTCGATATCGCTTCCTGGCCTCAGGCCGTCAGCGACAGCGGAGCCGAACAGGTGCGCGGCCAATAGCGTATCGCCCAGGTGGTGGCGCAGGAGGGCGAGGGCGTTGTTGATCTGTGAGTGCATGATATTGGCACCATGGATCGCGACTTGGTTGTCGCTGTTCGGCCATTGTCTTGTAGACTCTGGCTCCCTGTCATCGCCTGAGCTGGGGCTCGTCCGCGTCCCAGCCGATACCTTTCCATGAATCGCCATCGCCGCTTCCGGTTCTATTTCTGGCTCATGCTGGGCTTGTTGTTGCTCCCGCTGCAAGCAGGGGCCGCGGCTGGCTCTATCGACGCTGCGCAGCTGGAGCAGGATCCCGTATCACTGACCGCTCATGTGGCAATGCTGGAAGATTCTACTCGCACCCTAACTTTCGATGTCATTAGCTCTGTCGATATGGCTGAGCACTTTCATCATCAGCCGGTCGACAGCGCCTCGTTTGCGCTGGGCTTTACCCGTTCGGCCTACTGGTTTCGTCTTGAAGTCGGCAACTCCAGCGACCAGTCGCTGACGCGCCTGTTGGTGGTCGACAACCCGCGTATCTCCCTGGTCGATGCCTACGTACCGGACGGGCAGGGTGGCTATCGGGCCTGGTTCACCGGGGCTGATCGCCCGCAGAGCGGCAAGGCCTACGACAATCGCAACTTCGTCTTCCCGCTGCACCTGTCGGCGCACTCGCAGCAGGTGGTGTACCTGCGGGTCGTGTCGAGCATCGGTCTACTGGTGCCGTTGCAGCTCTGGTCGGCGCAGGCGTTCCATGCCTACGAGCGCGAAGACTACATGGCGCGTGCCGGTTATATGGGCATCGCCGTTGCGATGATCCTGTTCAACCTGATGCTGTTCATTGCCTTACGTGAGCGCATCTATCTGCTCTACGTGACCTTCGTGTTGTGCGCCGTCTGCGCCTTGACGATCAAGAATGGCATGGCGCCTGACTGGACGTTGTTCGGCCTGCCGCTCAACTCCAACGTGGCGTACTACTCGGGCGCATCGCTGGCGCTGAGCGGGATGTTGCTGTTCATGCGCAGCATGTTGCAGACCGCACGCCTGTTGCCGCGGATGGACCGCTGGTTGCTGGCGTTGGTGGCGCTATATCTGGTTTCGCCATTGATCTACGCCATTGCCTTGGCGCAGGTTTCACGTGTGGCGATCGTGGTCAATCTACTCACTGCCTTCGTGATGCTCGGCGTAGGCGTGGCCTGCGCCCTCAAACGTCAGCGCAGCGCCTACTTCTTTCTCGCGGCCTTCGGCCTGCTGATTTTCGGGGGCGCCACCACCAGCCTGCGTGCCATGGGCCTGTTGCCGACCAACGCCTTCACGGTGGACGGCCTGCAGCTCGGCTCGTCGCTGGAGATGCTATTGCTGGCCTTCGCCCTGGCCGACCGTATCAATGTCATGCGTCAGGAAAAACTGCAGGCGCAGGCGGCGTTGCTGCAGGCCCAGGAACACCTGGTGGAAACCCTGCAGCGCTCCGAGCGCGAACTGGAACACCGCGTGGCCGAGCGCACCGAAGCGCTGCAGGTGCTCAATAGCCGCCTGGAAACCCTCAGCCTGACCGACGCACTGACCGGCATCGCCAACCGCCGGCACTTCGACGAGGTGCTGGCCAGGGAGTGCAAGCGCGCTCAGCGTGTCGGCGAGCCGCTGGCCCTGGCCGTGCTGGATGTCGACTGGTTCAAGGCCTACAACGACCATTACGGCCATCCCGCTGGCGATAGCTGTCTGCAGTACGTTGCGCAAACCCTGGCTGCGACCATCAGCCGCTCCACCGACCTGGTGGCGCGTTATGGCGGTGAGGAGTTCGTCTTTCTCGCGCCCTCGACCGGGCTTGCCGGGGCGCAGAGCATGGCGGAGAAACTGGTGAGGGCCGTCGAAGCACTGGCGTTGCCGCACGAGCGTTCGCCGTTGGGCCACGTCAGCATCAGCGTCGGCATTGCTTCGATGCAGGGCGATGCCGGCAGTGCGGCGCAGACGCTGCTGCAACGGGCCGATGCGGCGCTGTATCGGGCCAAGAGCCAAGGCCGCAATCGCGTGGTGTGTGACGGGCAGGCATAAAAAAGCCCCAGAGCATCCACCCTGGGGCTGAGGAAAGGTCGGCAAGGCTGCCGACCGGGGAGAGACGTTTCAGGCCTGCGGTTGCCAACCACCGCCGAGCGCCTTGTAGATCGCGACAATGCCGCTGTATAGCTCTGTCTCGGCGGACGCTTGCGCATCTTCGGCGGCCAGGCGTTCGCGCTCGGCATCGAGCAGGACGAGAAAGTCCACCGTGCCCTCGCGATAGCGAATCGCGGCCTGATCGGCAGCAGCGCGGCTGGCTTCGGCCTGGCGTACCAGGGAAACCAGGCGCTGCTGGCGCTTGGCGTAATCGCTGAAGGCGTTTTCCGACTCTTCCAGCGCCAGCAGCACTTGCTGTTCGTACTGTGCCAGGGCGCCGTTGGCCTCGGCTTCGGCGCCGCGCAGACGGGCGCGCACGCTACCCAGGTCGAAGGCCGCCCAGCTGATGCTCGGTGCTACGCCCCAGGCGCGGGCTGCCGAGGCGCCCAGTTGCGAGCCACGACCAGCGGTGAAGCCGAGAAAACCGGAGAGGCTGACTCGCGGGAACAGATCCGCCGTCGCCACGCCAACGTCCGCAGTGGCTGCCGCCAACTGCCGCTCGGCCGCCTGGATATCCGGGCGACGGCGCAGCAGTTCGCCCGGATTGCCGATCGGCAGCGCCTTGGCGATCACCGGCAGGGGTTTGGGCGACAGGTCGATCTGCAGTTGTTCCGGGCGCTGGCCGAGCAGGGTGGCGATGCGGTTCTGCGCGCGCACCTGCTGCGCCTGCAGTTGCGGCAGGCTGGCTTCGGTGGCCGCAAGGCGGGCATCGGCGCGTAGCACGTCGAGTTCGGTGCCGACTCCGGCATCGCGCAGCTGCTCGGTGATGGCGCGCGAGTCCTGCTGGTTCTTCAGGTTCTCGCGGGCGATGCTTTCGCG
Organism: Pseudomonas sp. UBA6323; assembly: GCF_002439135.1. NCBI lineage: Bacteria > Pseudomonadati > Pseudomonadota > Gammaproteobacteria > Pseudomonadales > Pseudomonadaceae > Pseudomonas > Pseudomonas sp. UBA6323. Next base: position 93,316 of record NZ_DJSX01000041.1, read on the forward strand.
CAGTTGCGCGCCGCGCAGGGTGCCGTAGGCATCGACCAGTTCGGCAATCAGGCTGACCTGCAGCTGGTAGTAGTCGGCCTCGGCCACTTCGATGCGCGCCTCGCTGGCTTCCAGTTGGCGCTGGATGCGACCGAACAGGTCCAGCTCCCAGGCCATGTCCAGGCCCAGGTCGTAGCGCTCCTGACGAACACGTTCGTCCGTGGTCGGGGGCTGCTGAGCCTTGCCGAACTCGCCGCTGGCGCGGCTGGTGACGGTGGGCAGGCGGTCGTTGGCCACGTCATCGCGAATGGCACGTGCCGCACGCAGGCGGTTGAACGCCACGCGCAGCTCGCGGTTGTCCTGCAGCGAGCGCTGCACCAACTGGTTCAGCGTCGGGTCGTCGAACTGCTGCCACCAGGCCGCTTCGAAACGGCTGCGGTCGTAGTCGGCCGCTTCCAGCGCGGCAATGCGCGCTGGCTCGGTCACGGGCGCTCGGTAGTCCGGGCCGACGGCGCAGGCCGACAGCGCCAGGGTCAGGAGGGCGGGGGCAAAGGCTTTCATGCATGCGACTCCTGCAGGCGGGCGGCTTTGCGGGCTTCGCGTTTTTCCACGAAGCCACGGATCAGGACATAGAACACCGGCGTCAACAGCAGACCGAAGAAGGTCACGCCGATCATCCCGGAGAACACCGCCACACCCATGGCATGGCGCATCTCGGCGCCCGCACCGCTGGACAGCACCAGCGGCACCACGGCCATGATGAAGGCGATGGAGGTCATCAGGATCGGGCGCAGACGCAGGCGGCAGGCTTCCAGAACCGCTGCGACACGATCGAGACCCTCTTCCTGTTTCTCCTTGGCGAACTCGACGATCAGGATGGCGTTCTTGCACGCCAGACCCACCAGCACGATCAGGCCGATCTGGGTGAAGATGTTGTTATCGAGCCCCGCGATGATCACCCCGGTGATGGCGGTGAAGAGCACGATCGGCACAATCAGAATCACCGCCAGTGGCAGGCTCCAGCTCTCGTACTGGGCAGCTAGCACCAGGAAGGCCAGCAGCACGCAGAGCGGGAAGATGAAGATCGCGGTATTGCCGGCGAGGATCTGCTGATAGGTCAGATCGGTCCACTCGAAGGTCATGCCGATCGGCAGTTCCTCATTGAGCAGCTTGGCGATGGCTGCTTCAGCCTGGCCCGAGCTGTAGCCCGGTGCGGCGGCACCGTTGATCTCGGCGGTGAGGAAGCCGTTGTAGTGCATCACCCGATCCGGGCCGGCGCTGTCATCGACCTTGACGAAGGTCGACAGCGGCACCATCTCGCCACGGTTGTTGCGCACCTTCAGTTGGCCGATCTGCTCCGGCTCCAGGCGGAACTGCTGGTCGGCCTGTACGTTGACCTGGTAGGTGCGGCCGAAGCGGTTGAAGTCGTTGGCGTACAGCGAGCCCAGGTACACCTGCAGGGTGTCGAAGATGTCGCTGATGGCCACACCATGGGTCTTGGCCTTCTCACGGTCGATGGCGGCATCGACCTGCGGCACGTTGACCTGGTAGCTGGTGAACACCGACATCGGGTTCAGCTCCGGCAACTGGCGGGCCTTATTAAGGATGTTCTGGGTCTGCGTATACAGCTCCTCATAGCCCAGGTTGCCACGGTCCTGGATCTGCAGGCGGAAGCCGCCGATGGTGCCCAGGCCTTGTACCGGTGGTGGCGGGAAGATGGCGATGTAGGCGTCCTGAATCTCTCCGAACTGGCCGTTCAGTTCCGCGGCAATGGCGTTGGCGGACAGGTGATCGTCCTTGCGCAAGTCGAAGTCCTTCAGTGCAACGAACACGATGCCGCTGTTGGGGCTGTTGGTGAAACCATTGATCGACAGGCCCGGGAACGCCACGGTGTTTTCCACGCCCGGATATTTGCCGGCGATCTCGCTCATGCGCTTGATCACTGACTCGGTACGATCGAGTGTCGCGGCGTCCGGCAATTGGGCGAAGGCCACCAGGTACTGCTTGTCCTGCTGCGGCACGAAGCCGGTCGGGGTGCTGGAAAAACCCAGATAGCCGAGCACCAGCAGGCCACCGTAGATCAGCATGGCGATGCTGCTGCCACGCAGAACGCGGCGCACGGTACCGACGTAACCATTGCTGGCGCGGTCGAACAGGCGGTTGAACGGGCTGAACAGCCAGCCACCGAGCAGCTTGTCGAGCACACGCGAGAAGCCATCCTTCGGCGCGTGATGGTCCTTGAGCAGGATGGCCGCGAGTGCCGGCGACAGGGTCAGCGAGTTGATTGCCGAGATCACCGTGGAAATGGCAATGGTCAGGGCGAACTGCTGATAGAACTGGCCCGAGAGACCGGAGATGAAGGCCGTCGGTACGAACACCGCGCACAGCACCAGGGCAGTGGCGACGATGGGGCCGGTCACTTCCTTCATGGCCTGGCGTGTGGCTTCTACCGGTGTTTTACCCAGGGCGATGTTGCGCTCGACGTTCTCCACCACGACGATGGCGTCGTCCACCACGATGCCGATGGCCAGCACCAGGCCGAACAGCGACAGGGCGTTGAGCGAGAAGCCGAACATATGCATGACCGCGAAGGTGCCGATCAGCGATACCGGTACGGCGGCCAGCGGGATGATCGAGGCGCGCCATGTTTGCAGGAACAGCACGACCACCAGTACCACCAGCACCACGGCTTCGAGCAGGGTATGCACCACCGCTTCGATGGAGCCACGGACGAAGATGGTCGGGTCATAGACGACTTCGTAGTCCATGCCCTGCGGGAAGCTCTGCTTGAGCTCGGCCATGCGCTCGCGCACC
>NZ_DJSX01000039.1:0-487 GCF_002439135.1 Pseudomonas sp. UBA6323
GCTGATCAAGGGCGATGACCCGGCGCGCAGCCAGCGGTCGCGTCTGGAGATCGCCGCCACCTGGCTGGCGCGGGGCCTGGATACCGACAAGGCGACTTTCTACCGTCATTCCGACATTCCCGAGATTCCCGAGCTTTGCTGGCTGCTGACCTGCGTCGCCGGCAAGGGCCTGCTCAACCGTGCCCATGCCTACAAGGCCTCGGTGGACAAGAATATAGAAGCCGGTGAAGACCCGGACGCCGGCGTGACCATGGGCCTGTTCAGCTACCCGGTGCTGATGGCGGCGGACATTCTGATGTTCAACGCGAAGAAGGTGCCGGTGGGGCGCGACCAGATCCAGCACGTGGAAATGGCCCGTGACATCGGCCAGCGCTTCAATCACCTGTTCGGCAAGGGCAAGGACCTTTTCGTGCTGCCCGAGGTGGTGATCGAGGAGGAGGTGGCGACGCTACCGGGCCTCGACGGGCGCAAGATGAGCAAGAGCTAC
>NZ_DJSX01000039.1:629-59680 GCF_002439135.1 Pseudomonas sp. UBA6323
CGAGCGCTACAACGCGCTGATCGCCAAGCCGGCCGATTTGGAGGACATTCTCCTCGCCGGCGCCGCCAAGGCGCGCAAGATCGCCACACCATTCCTCGGCGAACTGCGCGAGGCGGTGGGCTTGCGCTCGTTCCGTGAGCAGGTGCAGGTGGCTACTGGCGAGAAGAAGAAAGCCAGCAAGAGCGCACGCTTCGTCAGCTTCCGCGATGACGACGGCAGCTTCCGCTTCCGTCTGCTGGATGTCGATGGCGAGCAACTGCTGTTGTCGAAATCCTTCGCCGATGGCAAGTCGGCCGGTATGGTCAACAAGCGCCTGCAGTCCGGCGAAGCGCTGGATGTGCGTGCCGATGGTCTGGCGTTCTCGGTATGGATTGACGGTGAAAACGTGGCAGGCAGCCCCGAATTTGCCGACGGTCAGGCCGTGGAAGCTGCCATCGCCCGCCTGCGTGAGGCGCTTGCGCCGCAGGAGTGAGGTAGGCTATCGCTCCCCTCTCCCGCTTGCGGGAGAGGGGCTGGGGGAGAGGGTTGTCCGGTGCACCGCGTCGTCGGCCTGCCCTCTCCCCGACCCTCTCCCATAAATGGGAGAGGGAGTGCCTGGCTTGCACCGATTGCCAATCAACGGGGGCGTCGCTAAAGTGACGCCCCCGTTTTTACTTGCCCGGCTAACGAATCATGACCCCCTTAGAGCGTTATCAGGCCGACCTCAAGCGGCCCGACTTCTTCCATGATGCGGCCCAGGAAAATGCCGTCCGCCATCTGCAGCGTCTATACGACGATCTGATCGCGCGCGACCAGGGCAAGTCCGGGCTGATGGGCAAGCTGTTCGGCAAGAAGCCGCAGGGGCCGGTCAAGGGCCTTTACTTCTGGGGCGGCGTGGGACGCGGCAAGACCTATCTGGTCGACACCTTCTTCGATGCGCTGCCGTTCGAGCAGAAGATGCGCACCCACTTCCACCGTTTCATGAAGCGCGTGCACGAGGAAATGAAGACCCTCAAGGGCGAGAAGAATCCGCTGACCATCATTGGCAAGCGTTTCGCCGACGAGGCGCGGGTGATCTGCTTCGACGAGTTCTTCGTCAGCGACATCACCGACGCGATGATCCTCGCCACACTGCTCGAAGAGCTGTTCAAGAACGGTGTGTCGCTGGTCGCCACCTCCAACATCGTTCCGGACGGCCTGTACAAGGATGGCCTGCAGCGTGCGCGCTTCCTGCCAGCCATCGCTTTGCTCAAGGAGCATACCGATATCGTCAACGTCGACAGCGGCGTCGACTACCGCCTGCGTGCACTGGAGCAGGCCGAGCTGTTCCACTACCCACTCGGGCCGACGGCGGAAGAGAGCCTGCGCAAGAGCTTCCAGAGCCTGCTGCCCGACTGCACGCACATGGTGGAGAACGAGGCGCTGATGATCGAGAACCGCGCGATAAACGCCGTACGTGTGTGCGAGGACGTGGCCTGGTTCGAGTTCCGCGAACTCTGCGACGGCCCGCGCAGCCAGAACGACTACATCGAGCTGGGCAAGATCTTCCACGCGGTGATCCTGGCCAACGTCGAGCAGATGGGCGTGGCCAAGGACGACATGGCACGGCGCTTTATCAATCTGGTAGATGAGTTCTACGACCGCAACGTCAAGCTGATCATCTCTGCCGAGGTGGAGCTCAAGGATCTCTACACCGGCGGCCGCCTGAGCTTCGAGTTCCAGCGTACGCTGAGCCGTCTGCTGGAAATGCAATCGCACGAGTTCCTCTCGCGCCCACACCGCCCCTGAGAAACTGACGAGCCACGATAAATAGCGCTCAAGTCAACGCTGTTCGCCAAGGCTGCATGTGCCTGTCTCCCCTCGCCCACTTGGGGGAGGGGTTGGGGGAGAGGGCTGAAATACAGCAAGGCTGTCAGTTCCTCCGTCCCAACCCTTTTCCCGAAGAGGTGAGGGACTGATCGCGTTCGGCCGCTTACGTGAACAGCGTTACGCCTGCGGGCGTGCCTTACGGCCTTCGGTTTCTCGCTAGCTTCTGCTGAGGCTAAGCCAGCAGATTTGCGCATAAGCCATTTCCCGCTTATCCATGGCAGTGGCCGCCTTGCTCGTTGCCGCGAGTTGTCTTTGCTGTCGCCTTACACCTACGTCAGATAGCTGGCGAACTCGACGGGCAGGGCGACGCTTACTCCTGTTTTTCCTTCTGCTGAAATTGCCGGCGGTACTGGTTCGGCGACAGGTCGGTGTGCTGGCGGAACAGGCGTGCAAAGAAGCTGGCGTCGTCGTAACCGACTTCGTAGCTGATGGTCTTGATGCTCTTGCGTGTGGAGGAGAGCAGGCTCTTGGCGGTTTCGATGCGCAGGCGCTGCAGGTAGTGCAGCGGTTTGTCGCCGGTGGCGCCCTGGAAGCGACGCATGAAGTTGCGAATGCTCATGCCGTGCTCGCGGGCTACGTCCTCGAAACGGAATTTGTCGGCGTAGTGCTCCTCCAGCCAATGCTGGATCTGCAGTACGGTGACGTCCTGATGCAGTTTCTGCCCGCCGAAGCCGATGCGCCCCGGCGTATAACTGCGTTGCACCTCGTAGAGAATGTCACGTGCCACACCCTGGGCGACGCCAGCGCCGCAGTAACGTTCGATCAGGTAGATATACAGATCGCAGGCCGAGGTGACGCCGCCGGCGCAATACAGGTTGTCGGCATCCGACAGATGCTTGTCCTGGTTGAGCAGGACCTTGGGGAAGCGCTCGGCGAACTCGCGGAAGAAGCGCCAGTAGGTAGTGGCCTCCTTGCCGTCGAGCAGGCCAGCTTCGGCCATCCAGAATACGCCGCTGGCTTCTCCGCAGATCGCCGTACCGCTGGCATGCTGACGCTTGAGCCAGTCCAGCACCTGCGGGTAACGACGGCTGAGCGCATCGAAGTCGTCCCAGAAGGCCGGCAGGATGATCACATCGCAGGCGTCCAGGCCGCTATCGACCGGAACGCGTACATTGCTGAAGCTGTTCACCGGCTGGCCGTCGGGGCTGACCAAGTGGATTTCGAAAGGCGGCTTAAGGTCAAGACCTTGCTGCTTGGCGTAGCGAACGCCAGCCATGTGGAAAAAGTCCTTGGCTTGCATCACCGTAGAGGCGAACACGCCGTCGGTGGCGAGAATGCTGACGCGCCGTAAGGCGCCTGACTGATGATTAACCATATGTTGTTTTTATAAAGGCTAAGTGGTCACTGGGTGGCTGGATCGTCTTATTTTTTGGCGCTTGTGTCCAGTGTAAGCAAGCGTTTGCTTGGCTAAAGTCGAGCGCTGATTCCTCGATGACTACAGGTAGCGCTATGATTCCCAGAACCCTATTCAGCTCCGACCATGAACTGTTCCGAGACAGCGTGCGCAAGTTTCTCGAGCAGGAAGCGGTGCCTCATCATCATCAATGGGAGAAGGACGGCCATATCGATCGGGCGCTGTGGAACAAGGCGGGTGAGGCCGGCATGCTCTGCTCGCATATCCCCGAAGAGTACGGCGGCATGGCGGCCGACTTCCTCTACAGCACCGTGGTGATCGAGGAGATCGGTCGTCTGGGGCTGACCGGTATCGGCTTCTCGCTGCACTCGGACATCGTCGCGCCGTACATCCTGCATTACGGCAGCGAGGCGCTGAAGCAGCGCTACCTGCCCAAGCTGGTGAGCGGCGAGATGGTCACCGCCATCGCCATGACCGAGCCGGGCGCCGGCTCCGACTTGCAGGGTGTGAAGACCACCGCTGTGCTCGATGGCGACGAGTACGTCATCAATGGCTCGAAGACCTTCATCACCAATGGCTGGCTGGCGGATCTGGTCATCGTCGTGGCCAAGACCGACCCCAAGGCCGGCGCCAAGGGCACCAGCCTGTTCCTGGTGGAGGCCAATACGCCGGGCTTCTCCAAGGGCAAGCGCCTGGAAAAAGTCGGCATGAAAGCGCAGGACACCTCCGAGCTGTTCTTCCAGGATGTACGCGTGCCCAAGGAAAACCTGCTGGGTCAGCCGGGCATGGGCTTCGCCTACCTGATGCAGGAATTGCCGCAGGAGCGTCTGACCGTCGGCATCGGCGCGCTGGCTTCGGCCGAGGCGGCGCTCAAGTGGACGCTGGAGTACACCCGCGAGCGCAAGGCATTCGGCAAGGCCGTGGCGGATTTCCAGAATACTCGCTTCAAGCTTGCCGAGATGGCGACCGAAATTCAGGTCGGCCGGGTGTTCATCGACCGCTGTTTGGAGCTGCACCTTGATGGCAAGCTCGATGTGCCGACTGCGGCGATGCTCAAGTACTGGACCACTGACCTGCAGTGCAAGGTACTCGATGAGTGCGTGCAACTGCACGGCGGCTACGGCTTCATGTGGGAGTATCCGATTGCGCGTGCCTGGGCTGATGCGCGCGTGCAGCGCATCTATGCCGGTACCAACGAGATCATGAAGGAGATCATTTCCCGCTCGTTGGTGTAATGGGGTAGTGGTTCACGGGGCGAACTCAGGCGTCGCCCCGCGGCTCCAAGGTAGAAATGCCTGGAGAGCCTCATGACCCGATTGAGCGATCTGGCTGCCGCCCCCTTCGCGGATTGGGACGGCAGCCCGACGGCTGCCCGCGAATTGCAGACGCAACTGGCCCGGCAAGTACGGCTGGAGGACGATTATCCGCCGCTGCGGCGCTTGGCGGGTGTGGATGTCGGCTTCGAGGAGGGCGGCGCCATCACTCGCGCTGCCGCAGTGCTATTGGACGCCGATACTCTCGAACCGCTGGCCGAGTGCGTGGCGCGCATTCCCACCAGCATGCCCTACGTGCCGGGGTTGCTGTCCTTTCGCGAATTGCCCGCTTTGCTTCGAGCATTGGTTGATCTGCCGCACGAACCGGATCTGGTCTTCGTCGACGGTCACGGCATCGCCCATCCGCGCGGTCTGGGCATCGCCGCGCACCTGGGCGTGGTCAGCGGCTTGCCGACCATTGGTGTGGCCAAGAAGATTCTCACCGGACATCACGCCGAGCTGGATGAGGCGCGTGGTGCGCGCGTCGAGCTGCTGAGCAGGAGAGGCGAGCGAATCGGCTGGGTGTTGCGCAGCAAGGATGGTGTGCGACCGCTGATCGTCTCTCCGGGCAATCGGGTCAGTCTCGAGCGAGCGCCGGAGCTGGTCATGGCCTGCGTCAGGCGTCACCGCCTGCCCGAACCGACCCGACTGGCCGATCGCCTGGCCTCGCGACGCGATGCCAGGAACGATCAGCCCTCTCTTTTTTAGGGCGCGGGGTTGGGCTGCGCCTTGTGAATCGCCTCGATACCGGCAAGCACCTCTTCGGAGAGTTTCAACCCGGCGCTGGCGATGTTGCTGTCCAACTGCTCCAGGCTGGTGGCACCGATGATGTTGCTGGTTACGAACGGCTGCGCGGTAACGAAAGCCAGGGCCATCTGCGCCGGGTCCAGGCCATGCTCGCGGGCCAGGGTCACGTAGCGGGAGGTGGCTGCGATGCTCTGTGCGTTGTTGTAGCGCTGGAAACGTTCGAACAGGGTCAGGCGCGCGCCGGCCGGTTTCTCGCCGCCTTCGTACTTGCCGCTGAGCATGCCGAACGCCAGCGGTGAATAGGCCAGCAGGCCGCACTGCTCGCGAATCGCCACCTCGGCCAGGCCGACCTCGAAGCTGCGGTTGAGCAGGTTGTAGGGGTTCTGGATCGATACAGCGCGCGGCCAGCCGCGGCTCTCGGCCAGTTGCAGGAATTTCATGGTGCCCCAGGGTGTTTCGTTGGACAGGCCGATGTGGCGAATCTTGCCGGCCTTGACCTGCTCGTCGAGCACTTCGAGCGTTTCTTCCAGCGGCGTGAAATCAACGTCCTTGTGTTTGTAGTCGAGCTGACCGAAGAAGTTGGTCGGGCGCTCAGGCCAGTGCAACTGATACAGGTCGATCCAGTCGGTCTGCAGGCGCTCGAGGCTGGCATCCAGCGCGGCGACGATGTGCTGGCGGTTGAATTTGAGCTGGCCATCGCGGATGTGGCTGATGCCGTTGCCGGGGCCGGCGATCTTGCTGGCCAGAATCCAGTCGGCGCGATCGCCGTGGCGCTTGAAATAGCTGCCGATGATCTGCTCGGTCTTGCGGTAGGTTTCAGCGCGCGGCGGCACCGGATACATCTCGGCGGTATCGATGAAATTGATGCCGCTGGCCTTGGCCCGCTCGATCTGGGCATGGCCTTCGCTCTCGCTGTTCTGCTCGCCCCAGGTCATCGTGCCCAGGCACAGGGCGCTGACATCGAGATCGGTTCGGCCTAGCTTGCGGTATTCCATGAAGTGCTCCTTGGCTAAAAGAGTCATACAAGCAGGTTGAAATTTTTTTCGCAATCCGGATAATCCGGCACCTCTTTCTGCGGTGGAAGTGATGCGCCGCCTGCCGAAGAATCTTGCCGTATTGTGGACGCGCTGACCCGAGCCCCCGATAGCGTCCGTATGCGGCTGCCTTTGACTTGTCAAAGTACGCACTATCCAGTAAGATCCGCCGTCTATTTTTGCTGGGCGGCCCCTGAGGCTATAAAGAATGAAAACTTTTACTGCTAAACCGGAAACAGTAAAACGCGATTGGTTCGTCGTTGATGCTGCTGGTCAGACCCTGGGTCGTCTGGCCACCGAAATCGCGAGCCGTCTGCGTGGCAAGCACAAGCCTGAGTACACCCCGCACGTTGATACCGGCGACTACATCGTCGTGATCAATGCCGAGCAGGTGCGTGTAACTGGTGCCAAAGCCAGCGACAAGAAGTACTACTCCCACTCCGGTTTCCCGGGCGGCATCAAAGAGATCAACTTCGAGAAGCTGATCGCTCGTGCTCCTGAGCGCGTGATCGAGACCGCGGTCAAAGGCATGCTGCCGAAGAACCCGCTGGGTCGCGACATGTACCGTAAGCTGAAGGTGTACAAGGGTGCCGCTCACCCGCACACCGCTCAGCAGCCCCAAGAACTGAAGATTTAACGGAATAGTTCATTATGTCGGCGACTCAAAACTACGGCACTGGCCGTCGCAAGACCGCAACCGCGCGCGTTTTCCTGCGTCCGGGCACTGGTAACATCTCGATCAACAATCGCAACCTGGATACCTTCTTCGGTCGCGAAACCGCTCGCATGGTCGTGCGTCAGCCGCTGGAGCTGACCGAGACCGTCGAGAAGTTCGACATCTTCGTCACCGTTGCTGGTGGTGGTGTCAGCGGCCAGGCCGGTGCCATCCGTCACGGCATCACCCGCGCTCTGATCGAGTACGACGAGACCCTGCGCAGCCCGCTGCGTAAAGCCGGTTACGTCACTCGTGACGCCCGTGAAGTCGAGCGTAAGAAAGTCGGTCTGCGCAAGGCGCGTAAGCGTCCGCAGTACTCGAAGCGTTAATCGCGTCTACGCTTCCAAAAGCGCCCAGTTTCCTTACGGAGCTGGGCGTTTTTTATGGGCCTGGAAAATTGCTGCGACAACGTGCCGCATACGCGCAAGCCGCACGCGCCAAGGCTTTCGCCAGTCTCTTCGGGGGTAATTACCTTGTCAGAAAAGGGGCTTTTCTTTACCATTTGGCGAATTTTTTGCGCGGCCCGATTTTTACTTAGTAGAGGCCTGAACAACAGGCCACAAAGCTGATGGGAGACGACTGAATGAGCAATGACGGCGTGAATGCAGGCCGGCGTCGCTTCCTGGTTGCAGCCACCTCCGTGGTGGGTGCAGCAGGGGCGGTAGGTGCTGCGACTCCGTTCGTGGGGTCATGGTTCCCCAGTGCCAAGGCCAAGGCGGCCGGTGCACCGGTGAAGGTGAACGTCGGCAAGATCGAAGCAGGTCAGCAGATGGTTGCTGAATGGCGCGGTCAGCCGGTGTTCATCGTGCGCCGTACCGAGGAGATTCTGGCCAACCTGACCAAGATCGAAGGTAGCGTTGCGGATCCCGAGTCGGCTGCTTCCGTGCAGCCTGAGTACGTGGATAAGAAAACCCGCTCGATCAAGCCGGAACTGCTGGTGCTGGTAGGTCTTTGCACCCACCTTGGCTGTGCGCCGTCCTTCCGCCCGGAAGTCGCCCCGGCTGACCTGGGGCCGGACTGGGTTGGCGGCTATTTCTGCCCCTGCCATGGTTCGCGCTACGACCTCGCCGGTCGCGTGTATAAGGCCCAGCCTGCGCCGCTGAATCTGCCAGTGCCGCCGCACACCTACGAGACGGATGATGTGATCATCATCGGTGTGGACCAGGAGAACGCGTGATGAGCAAATTCATGGAATGGGTGGATGCGCGCTTCCCCGCCACCAAGATGTGGGAAGATCATCTCTCCAAGTACTACGCCCCGAAGAACTTCAACTTCTTCTACTTCTTCGGCTCGCTGGCACTGCTGGTGCTGGTCAACCAGATCGTTACCGGTATCTGGCTGACCATGAGCTTCGAACCTTCGGCCGAAGGCGCTTTCGCCTCCGTCGAATACATCATGCGTGACGTCGAGTACGGCTGGATCCTGCGCTATCTGCACTCCACCGGCGCTTCGGCGTTCTTCGTGGTGGTCTACCTGCACATGTTCCGCGGTCTGCTCTACGGTTCCTATCAGAAGCCGCGCGAGCTGGTGTGGATCTTCGGCATGCTGATCTATCTGGTGCTGATGGCCGAGGCCTTCATGGGCTACCTGCTGCCGTGGGGCCAGATGTCCTACTGGGGCGCCCAGGTGATCATCTCGCTGTTCGGTGCCATCCCTGTCATCGGTGACGACCTGACCCAGTGGATCCGTGGTGACTACCTGATCTCCGGCATCACCCTGAACCGCTTCTTCGCCCTGCACGTGATCGCGCTGCCGATCGTTCTGCTCGGCCTGGTCGTGCTGCACATCCTGGCGTTGCACGAAGTCGGCTCGAACAACCCGGACGGCGTCGACATCAAGAAGTTCAAAGACGAGAACGGCGTGCCGCTGGACGGTATCGCGTTCCACCCGTACTACACCGTGAAGGACATCGTCGGCGTAGTGGTCTTCCTGTTCGTGTTCTGCTTCGTGGTGTTCTTCTTCCCGGAAATGGGCGGTTACTTCCTCGAGAAGCCGAACTTCGAAGCGGCCAACCCGTTCAAGACCCCTGAGCACATCGCGCCGGTTTGGTACTTCACTCCGTTCTACGCGATTCTGCGTGCGGTACCGGACAAGCTGCTCGGCGTCATCGCCATGGGTGCTGCCATCGCCGTGCTGTTCGTGCTGCCTTGGCTCGACCGCAGCCCGGTCAAGTCGATGCGCTACAAGGGTTGGCTGAGCAAGATCTGGCTGGTGGTGTTCTGCATCTCCTTCGTCATCCTGGGCGTGCTGGGTGTGCTGGCGCCGACCCCGGGTCGTACCCTGCTGTCGCAGGTGTGCACCTTCCTGTACTTCGCGTACTTCATCCTGATGCCGTTCTACACCAGGATGGAGAAGACCAAACCGGTTCCGGAAAGGGTGACTGGCTGATGAAAAAGCTCTTTGCTGCATTTGTTTTCGCTGCGCTGCCGGCCCTCAGCTTCGCCGCCGGTGGTCATGATGTGCAATTGGACAAGGTCGACATCGACCTGACCGACAAGGCTGCCATGCAGGACGGCGCACGTACCTTCGCCAACTACTGCATGGGCTGCCACTCGGCCCAGTACCAGCGTTACGAGCGCGTTGCCGATGACCTCGGCATCCCGCATGAAATCATGCTGGACAACTTGGTGTTCAACGACGCCAAGATCGGCGACCACATGAAGATCGGCATGAAGCCGGACGATGCCAAGGCCTGGTTCGGCGCAGCGCCGCCCGATCTGACCCTGGTCGCTCGTGTGCGTGGCAACGACTGGCTGTACACCTACCTGCGTACTTTCTACGCCGACCCGACCCGTCCCCTGGGCTCCAACAACAAGGTGTTCCCGAACGTCGGTATGCCCAACGTGCTGGTCGGCCTGCAGGGCAATCAGGTCATCGGTTGCAAGCAGGTTCAGGTCGTCACCGACGGCAAGAAGCAATTCGACCCGCTGACCGGTGCGCCGATCACTCACGAGGCCTGCGATCAGCTCACCATCGAGCCGAACACCGGCAAGCTGAGCGAGGCGGAGTTCGACGAGAAGATCAAGAACCTGGTGACCTTCCTGGCCTACTCGGCCAACCCGGTCAAGCTGAAATCCCAGCGCATCGGCACCTACGTGCTGCTGTACCTGGCGTTCTTCTTCGTGTTCGCCTACCTGCTCAAGCGTGAGTACTGGAAGGACGTTCACTAAGTCGTTCGAGCTGCATGAGACCTGCGCGCCCTGAGGGGCGCGCAGGTTTTTCTGCCCTGCCATTTCTAACGGCCGCCTTAGGGCGCCGTGTCTGCGACGAAAAATTGCTCCGGCAATTTTTCCTGTTTCTGAATAATCAAAAAGCGAGGAGGATCGCCATGGCGGTGACCAACAGGTTGACCTGCTACTCCGACCCCGCCGATCACTATTCCCATCGCGTGCGTCTGGTGCTCGCCGAGAAAGGTGTCAGCGTCGAGATCATCGATGTCGAGCAGGGCCGCTGTCCGCCCAAGCTTGCCGAAGTCAATCCCTATGGCAGTTTGCCGACCCTGGTCGACCGTGACCTGGCGCTGTACGAGGCGTCCGTGGTGATGGAGTATCTCGACGAGCGTTATCCGCATCCGCCGCTGTTGCCGGTCTATCCCGTGGCACGCGCCAACAGCCGTCTGCTGATGCATCGCATCCAGCGTGACTGGTGCGTGCTGGTCGACCGTATTCTCGACAAGCGCAGCAAGGAGGCTGAGCGCCAGCTGGCGCGCAAGGAGCTGCGCGAGAGCCTGACAGGTGTATCGCCACTGTTCGCGGACAAGGCATTCTTCCTCAGCGAGGAGCTGAGTCTGGTGGATTGTTGTCTACTGCCCATTCTCTGGCGTTTGCCGGTGCTGGGTATCGAGCTGCCGCGTCCGGCCAAGCCGCTGCTCGACTATATGGAGCGCCAGTTCGCCCGTGAGGCCTTTCAGGCCAGTCTTTCCGCAGCCGAGCGCGCAATGCGCTGAGAAGGAGGAAGTCATGAATTCCAGTCGTCCCTACCTGGTTCGCGCCCTGTACGAATGGATCGTCGATAACGATTGCACGCCGCACCTGCTGGTCAATGCCGAGCACCCTGGAGTGCAGGTGCCATCTGGCTTCGCCAGTGACGGCCAGATCGTGCTCAATGCCTCGCCCAGTGCCGTGCGCCATCTGCACATGGACAATGAGGCGGTGAGCTTCGAAGGGCGCTTCGGCGGTGTGGCGCACAGTCTCTATATCCCTGCTGCAGCGATCCTGGCGATCTATGCGCGGGAGAACGGCCAGGGCATGGTCTTCGATATGGAACCGTCGATTGCCGGCGGCCCGGAGGAACCGGGGCCGGATGATGACGGTCCGTCCGGTGACGAGCCACCGCGTCCCAGCGGCCGACCCAGCCTCAAGGTGGTGAAATAGGGTTGGAGCGTAATGCTGTTCACATAAGAAAATGGTCGAGCGCGATCAGTCCCTCGCCCCTTTGGGGAGAGGGTTAGGGCGGGCCGCGTTCGGCGAGGGGAAAGCTAGTAGTTTGCGGTGCTGTCAGCCCTCTCCCCCAGCCCCTCTCCCATAAATGGGAGAGGGGAGCCAAACGCATGCAACCTTAAGTGAACAGCGTTAGGGTAGGAGCGAGCTCTGCTCGCGAATCCGCTCGACGCAAAAGCTTCGCGAGCAGAGCTCGCTCCTACGGGAAGCAATCTTTGCCGCACACGAAAACGGGCGCCCTTGGGCGCCCGTTCTTGTTCCGCAGTTTAAGACGGCTTCAGTTGGTGTATTCGAACAGGCGCACGACCCGCTGTACGCCTGACACACCCTGTACCACGCGGGTGGCGGCGTTGGCTTCTTCGCGCGTCACCAGGCCGAGCATATAGACGATGCCGTTTTCGGTGACGACCTTCACGCGTGCGCTCGGCACATTACTGTCGGCCAGCATCTGGGTCTTGATCTTGGTGGTCAGCAGCGAGTCGTTGCTGCGCGCCAGCAGGGATGCCGGTTGCTGCACCTGCAGTTCGTTGTAGACCTTCTTCACGCCCTGTACGCCACGAGCGGTCTGCGCGGCGCGATCCTTGAGCTCGTTACGCGGAGTTTGCCCGGCGAGCAGGATCACGCCGTTGTAGCTGGTGACCACGATGCGCGAGGTCGGGCTGGACAGGTCGGCATGAGCGTTGCTGATACGCGAGGCGACCTCCGGGCCGAGGAACTGGTCGTCGATCTTGTTGCCGATGCTGCGGCTACCGCAGCCTGCCAGGCTCAGGGTAACGGCCAGGGCGGCCAGAATCAGGGCGGAACGCTTCATTCTTCACTCCCAAACAATTGACTGTCGATCAGGTCGCACAAGCAGTGGATGGTCAGCAGGTGGACTTCCTGGATGCGTGCGGTGGCTTTTGCTGGAACGCGGATCTCGACGTCTTCCGGTAGCAGCAGCGAGGCCATGCCCCCGCCATCGCGGCCGGTGAGGGCGACGACGATCATTTCGCGGTCATGCGCAGCTTGAATGGCCTGGATGACATTGGCTGAGTTGCCGCTGGTGGAAATTGCCAGCAGCACGTCGCCGGGTTGGCCGAGCGCGCGGATCTGTTTCGAAAAAACCTCGTTGTAGCTGTAGTCGTTGGCGATCGAGGTGATGGTCGAGCTGTCGGTGGTCAGGGCGATGGCTGGCAGGCTCGGGCGCTCACGCTCGAAGCGATTGAGCAGCTCGGAGGAAAAGTGCTGGGCATCGCCGGCAGAGCCGCCGTTGCCGCAGGAGAGAATCTTGCCCTCGTTGAGCAGCGCCTGGACCATCACCAGGCTGGCGTGCTCGATATAGGGTGCCAGGACTTCCATGGCCTGTTGCTTGGTGTCGATGCTGGCTTGGAAGAGCTGGCGGATTCGGGATTGCATGTCCATCGGTTAAACCTTGAATGTGCGGCCGTCAGGCGTCGAAGGCGTTCTTGATCCAGTCGAGGCGAGTGGTGCCGTCAGTGCTGATGGCGACCACATCGAAGCGGCAGGGGTAGCGGGTCCAGCGTGAGTGTTGCTGGAGGAAGAGTTCTGCGGCGATGACCAGCTTGCCACGCTTGCGCGCATCGATGCTCTCCAGGGCGCCGCCCCAGGCGCTATGGCGGCGGGCGCGGACTTCGACGAATACTACTGTATCGCCGTCGAGCATGACCAGATCGAGCTCGCCACGCCGACAGCTCCAGTTCTGTTCGATCAGGCGCAGGCCGTTACGTTCCAGATGCTGACGAGCCGCCTGTTCGGAGGCTCGGCCCAGATCATTGTGTGCGCTCAATTGATGCTGTCGGGAAGGCGCTGAACCTGGCCGCCACGGAACTCGGCCCAGGGCAGTTGGCGTTCGATGCGCTGCGTGGCATTGAGGCTGAGGCTGCCGGACAGGCCGTCGATGCGCGACTCAGGCAGCGCCTTGAGCTGGCCCAGGCGCGGTGCAAGGCGATAGGCGTCGACGCCCATGGCGTACAGGCGACCCAGGCTGCCGCCGGCCTGCGGCCACTGGTTCATGACTTCCTGGCGCAGCGGTGCGTGGGTGTCGAGCAGCCAGGGGGTTTCGCAGAAACGAATGCCTTCCAGGTCCTGATACTGAGCCTGGCTGTGCGCGCCGGTGAACAGGTGCGAGGTGGCGTAGACCGGCACGTCGCCGGCGTACTGGAAGGCCAGGGTCGGCTTGATCTGCTGCGCCTGTTGCGGTGTGGCGGCCAGGAAAATGAAGTCGATGTCCTGGCGGCGCGCCGGTTGCGCGTCCAGGCTGGTGCCCAGGGTGTTTTGCAGGCGGCGTGCACGGGCCTCGCTCTCACGCAGCTGGAACAGGTCGGCGATCTGGCGGGCCAGTTCCACGGGCTGGTCGACGTGCTCGGCGGCGATCAGGGTGCCGCCCTGGGCTTGCCAGCTCTGGCGGAAGGCATCCAGCACACGATCACCCCAATCACCACGCGGCACCAGGGCGACGGCGCGGCGCATTCCGTCATTCCAGGCGCGGCGCGCCACCTCGCGGGCCTCGTCCTCGGCCGCCAGGCCGAACTGGAACAACTGTGCGGGGCCTTCCTGGCCGGCATCGCTGTAGTTCAGGGCGAGGGTGGTGATGGGCAGTTGCTCGCGATCGCTGAGTTGCTTGACCAGTGGTTTTTCCAGTGGGCCGACCACCAGTTGCACGCCGTCGGCCTGCGCTTGCTGGTAGAAGGCGTCCAGCGAGCCGATGCGCGAACTGTCATAGAGCTTGATGTCAGGCGGGTTCTGTCCGGCCTGCTGGGCTTCGTAATGGGCGGCGAGGAAACCGTCGCGCAGTGCCCGGGCAACACTGGCAAGCTGACCTTCCTGTGGCAGCAGCAGGGCGATGCGGGTCAGCGGCTGGCTGGCCAGTTCGCGCAGCTTGCCCAGTGCTTCGGGCAGTTGCTCGGCAGCCGGGTGCTGCGGGTTCTGCGCGACCCACTGGTCGATGGCGGCTTGCTGCTGCTCGAGCGTGGCGCTGCTCTTGGTCAGCTGAGCCAGCTCCAGCCAGCCGGCCAGGTCACTGTCGGCGCCGGCAGAGGTTTGCGCTGGCAGAGCGGACACCAGTGCCCAGATATTCTCGTGGTTGTCATGGGCGGCCTGGCCACTCAGCAGTGGGGCGATGAACACGCGTTCGCGGGCGGCGGCCAGAGTCTGGCCGTCGGCTTCCAGGGCGCGTGCGCGAACCAGCTGGGTGCGAATCTGTTGCTCGACCGGCAATTCGCCCAGGCGCTCCAGGCTGGGATGCTGCAGCGCTTTCAGCGCGCTTTGCGGTTGCTGGCGGGCCATGGCCAGCTCCGCCTTCAGGGTACTGGCGAAGATCTGCTGCGCGGGCTGCAGGCTGGTGATATCGAGCTGCTCGAGAATGCGTGTGGCACGCGCCACGTCATGTTGCTGGTAGCTCTGGTCGGCTGCCGACAGGCGCAGTAGGGCGGCCTGTTCCGGTTTACTCTCGGCGGCTTGCTGGAGCATCTGCTCGATGCTCGCTTGTGGCGTACGCGGTAGCTGGCCCAGGTCGTTGGAGGGCGAGCTGGCGCAGGCGGCGAGCAAGCCTGCCAGGAAAAGAGCGGAAAGAGGACGCAGGCTAGCGATCATCGGGTCATCCTGATACTTGAGCAGATCAAGCGGCGATTGTACCCAAGCCCCGAGATCGGTGCGATGCCGCAGGGGCGGAACCGGCTAGAATGAGCGCTCATTCAATTAACGAGGTGTTTCCAGTGAGTCAGCCCGCAGTCGCAAGCGTCCAGCCCGGCAGCCTTTATGTGGTCGCCACGCCGATCGGCAACCTGGACGACATCAGTGCGCGGGCCTTGCGGATTCTGCGCGAGGTGGCGCTGATCGCCGCGGAGGACACTCGGCATTCGGCGCGCCTGCTGCAGCACTTCGGCATCGCAACGCCGTTGGCTGCCTGCCATGAGCACAACGAGCGCGACCAGGGCGGCCGCTTTCTGGCGCGGTTGCAGGCAGGGGAAGATGTGGCGCTGATTTCCGATGCCGGTACGCCGCTGATTTCCGATCCGGGCTATCACCTGGTGCGCCAGGCGCGTGCCGCCGGCTTCGCAGTGGTGCCGGTGCCGGGTGCCTGCGCGCTGATCGCGGCGCTGTCGGCCGCTGGTCTGCCATCCGATCGCTTCATCTTCGAGGGTTTCCTGCCAGCCAAGGCGGCGGGTCGCCGGGCGCGCCTGGAGCAGGTGCGCGAGGAGCCGCGCACGCTGATCTTCTATGAGGCGCCGCACCGTATTCTCGAGTGCCTGCAGGATATGCGCGACGTATTCGGCGCCGAGCGCCCGGCATTGCTGGCGCGTGAGCTGACCAAGACCTTCGAGACTCTGCAGGGGCTGCCGCTGGCCGAGCTGTGCGAGTGGGTGGGCGCAGACAGTAATCAGCAGCGTGGCGAGTGCGTGGTGCTGGTGGCGGGCTGGCAGGCGCCGGAAGGCGAGGAGGCGGTCAGCGCCGAAGCGCTGCGCGTGCTCGATCTGCTGATGGCGGAAATGCCCCTCAAGCGGGCGGCAGCGCTGGCGGCGCAGATCACCGGCGTGCGCAAGAACCTGCTGTATCAGGTGGCGCTGGAGCGCCAGCTGTAGGAGCGGCTTTAGCCGCGAATAGGGCAGGAGCGATGGTGGCCCATTCGCGGCTGATGCCGCTCCTACGCCAATGGTCGCAGCTGCTTTTTCTTGCAGCTTGTAGCTTGGCGCTTGCCGCTTTGTTACCCTTGCCGGCGGAGAGTCGATCGGACAGTCGCTGCCTTCGCAAGAAGGGGGAGGAAAGTCCGGGCTCCATAGGGCAGAGTGCCAGGTAACGCCTGGGAGGCGTGAGCCTACGGAAAGTGCCACAGAAAATAACCGCCTAAGCGTTTCGGCGCCGGTAAGGGTGAAAAGGTGCGGTAAGAGCGCACCGCACGGCTGGCAACAGTCCGTGGCTAGGTAAACCCCACTCGGAGCAAGACCAAATAGGGTTCCATCGGCGTGGCCCGCGCTGGAACCGGGTAGGTTGCTAAAGGCGTGCAGTGATGTACGTCGTAGAGGAATGGCTGTCCTCGACAGAACCCGGCTTACAGATCGACTCTCCTCTTCTCTCCCTTCTTGTTTCGCGCTTCTATCCCTCGCTGTTCTGATACCGAAAAATTCTTACTCTTAATAAATTACTTTAAGTTCGATTTTCAGCTCGCTGGAATGGCTGGAATTTGCCTGTCCTAAGCCGGCCCCGGCATCCCTTTTCCCCTCGCTTTTGTTCGCTAAATCTCCGTCCTGTAAGGATTTTTCCCTTTCGTGCCGCCTTGACGGTGGGGCGTAGGCGTTTCTATAGTGTGCGCAAGTGGTGAAAAGTGGCATGAAGTGGGTTTTTATGGGCAAGGAAAGCTAATTACAGGGGAAGCGCAGCCGTGTTTCGCGGAGCTAACGCCATCAGTCTCGACGCCAAAGGGCGCCTCGCGATGCCGAGTCGGTATCGTGACGAGCTCGTTTCGCGTTGCGCAGGCCAGCTCATCGTGACCATCGACATCAATGACCCCTGCCTGAACATCTATCCCCTGGTCGAGTGGGAGCGGATCGAGGAAAAGCTCAGCGTGCTGGCCTCCCTGGATGAGAAGAACCGGATCCTGCAGCGCCTGCTGGTGGGGAACGCGGTAGATCTCGAAATGGACGGCAGTGCCCGCATCCTGATCCCGCCGCGCCTGCGTGACCACGTCAAGCTGGACAAGCACGCGATGCTGGTCGGCCACCTGAACAAGTTCCAGTTGTGGGATGAAGAAACCTGGAATGCCCAAGCTGCAAACGACCTGGCCGCCATCAAGCTGCCGGGAGCCCTTTCCGATGAACTGCGTAGCCTGATCCTGTGACCATGACCGACAGCAACTTCCGCCATATCACCGTGCTGCTCGACGAAGCCGTCGAGGGGCTCGCCGTGCGCGCTGATGGTTGCTATATGGATGGCACCTTCGGACGAGGAGGGCATAGCCGGCTGATCCTGCAGAAGCTCGGGCCGGGAGGGCGGCTACTGGGGTTCGACAAGGATCCCCTGGCGATAGCCACCGGGGAAGCATTGGCGGCCGAAGACGGCCGCTTTGTCGTTGTGCAGCGCAGTTTTGCGGAACTCGGCGACGAGGCTGTTGTCCGCGGCCTTCGCGGTCAGGTCTCCGGCATCCTTCTGGACCTCGGCGTGTCATCGCCGCAGCTGGATGATCCGGA
This sequence comes from Pseudomonas sp. UBA6323, assembly GCF_002439135.1. NCBI lineage: Bacteria > Pseudomonadati > Pseudomonadota > Gammaproteobacteria > Pseudomonadales > Pseudomonadaceae > Pseudomonas > Pseudomonas sp. UBA6323. The sequence goes on from NZ_DJSX01000039.1 coordinate 18,262, forward strand.
GCGCGGCTTCAGCTTTCTTAATGACGGCCCGCTGGACATGCGCATGAACCCGGATGCCGGCGTGAGTGCCGCTGACTGGATCGCCACGGCGGATGAAGACGAAATCGCCCGCGTGATGAAGGACTATGGCGAGGAGCGTTTTGCCAAGCGCATGGCGCGCGCTGTGGTGCAGCGCCGTGCCGAGCAGCCGTTCACCCGCACCGCTGATTTGGCGAAAGTCCTGACCGATGCCAATCCCGCCTGGGAAAAGGGCAAGAACCCGGCGACTCGCGCTTTCCAGGGTGTCCGTATTCACGTCAACAACGAGCTCGGCGATCTCGAGCGCGGGCTCGAGGCTGCGCTGGAAACGCTGGAGGTGGGCGGCCGTCTGGTGGTGATCAGCTTCCATTCGCTGGAAGACCGTATCGTCAAACAGTTCATGAAACGCCAGGCCAAGGGCGAAGCGGACAAGCTGCCGCGCGACCTGCCGATCATCCCGAAAGCCTTCGAGCCGCGTCTGAAGCTGATCGGCAAGCCGGTCTATGCCGCCGAAGCCGAACTCAAGGCCAACCCGCGCTCGCGCAGCGCGGTGATGCGCATCGCGGAGAAGTTGCGGTGAGCCGCCGGCTGATCAAATCCATGCCCAATGGCAGCTTTCTGATGCTGCTGTTGTTCGTCGCTATTCTGGTTTCTGCCGTGGCCGTGGCCTACAGCGCGCACTGGAATCGCGTATTGCTCAACGAGCTGTATGGCGAGCTGAGCGTGCGTGACAAAACCCAGGCCGAGTGGGGCCGGCTGATTCTCGAGCAAAGCACCTGGACTGCGCACAATCGCATCGAGGCGCTGGCCAGCGAACAGCTGAAAATGCACATTCCCGACCCTGCGGCCGTGCGCATGGTGCGTCCATGATCGGTCTCGAAGGCGCACTCTATCCCTGGCGTTTCCGCCTGGTGCTGGTGCTGCTCGCGCTGATGGTCGGTGCCATCGCCTGGCGCATGCTCGATCTGCAGGTGCTCGACCATGATTTCCTCAAGGCTCATGGCGATGCCCGTAGTGTTCGGCATATCCCGATTCCTGCACACCGCGGCCTGATCACCGACCGTAACGGCGAGCCGCTGGCGGTCAGTACGCCGGTGACCACGCTGTGGGCGAACGGCAAGGAACTGCAAGCTGGTCGCGGGCAGTGGCCGGCGCTGGCTGCGGCTCTGGGTCAGGACCCGGCCAACTTCGCCGCGCGTCTGGAGCAGAACAAGGAACGCGAGTTCATGTACCTGGTGCGCGGCCTGACCCCGGAGAACGGTCAGCGCGTGCTGGACCTGAAAGTGCCGGGCGTCTATGCCATCGAAGAATTCCGCCGTTTCTACCCGGCAGGCGAAGTTGCCGCGCATGTCGTTGGCTTCACCGACATCGACGATCGTGGTCGCGAGGGTATGGAGTTGGCCTACGAGGACTGGCTGGCCGGTGTGCCGGGCAAGCGCCAGGTGCTCAAGGACCGTCGCGGCAAGCTGATCAAGGATGTACAGGTCGCTCAGAACGCCAAGGCTGGCAAGGCCCTGGCGTTGTCGATCGACCTGCGCCTGCAGTACCTGGCCCATCGTGAGCTGCGCAATGCGTTGCTGGAAAACGATGCCAAGGCCGGCAGCCTGGTCATGGTCGACGTGAAAACCGGCGAAGTGCTGGCGATGGTTAACCATCCGACCTACAACCCAAACAACCGCCGCAGCCTGACACCGGCCGCCATGCGCAACCGCGCCATGATCGATGTGTTCGAACCCGGTTCTACCATCAAGCCGCTGTCGATGGCCGCTGCCCTGGAGTCCGGCCGCTGGAAGCCCAGCGATATCGTCCAGGTCGGCAATGGCACCCTGCAGATCGGTCGTTACAGCATTCGCGACGTTTCCCGTACGCAAGGTCCGGCGCTGGACCTGACCGGCATCCTGATCAACTCCAGTAACGTTGGCATGAGCAAGATCGCCTTCGACGTAGGCGGAGAGAACATCCATCAGGTACTGAGCAACCTCGGCTTCGGCCGTGACACCGGCCTGGGTTTCCCAGGTGAGCGGGTCGGCAATCTACCCAATCACCGTCAGTGGCGTCAGGCGGAAACGGCCACGTTATCCTACGGCTATGGCCTGTCGGTGACCGCCGTGCAGCTGGCGCATGCCTATGCAGCACTGGCCAATGGCGGCAGCATGACGCCGCTGTCGATGATTCGTGTGGACAGCAAGCCGAGCGCATTGCAGGTGGTGCCGCCTGAGGTGGCCAAGACCCTGCAGGGCATGTTGCAGCAGGTGGTCGAGGCGCCGCGTGGTGTGTTCCGCGCTCAGGTGCCGGGCTACCACGTCGCTGGCAAGAGCGGCACGGCGCGCAAGACCAACGCCGGAGCCAAGGGCTATCAGACCAACTCCTATCGCTCCCTGTTCGCGGGCTTCGCCCCGGCACAGGACCCGCGCATTGCGCTGGTCGTGGTGATCGACGAGCCCGGCAAGGGCGCCTATTACGGCGGCCTGATCTCTGCACCGGTGTTCAGCCGGGTGATGGCTGGCTCGCTGCGTTTGATGAATATTGCGCCGGACAACCTGCCGTCCCCCGAGCAGAAGATGGCGGCCGCTGGCCAGGGAGGGCGTAACTGATGCCCATGCCACTCAACCAGTTTCTGCCGGCTGCCGAGAGCAGCGCGCTGATTCGTGAACTGACTCTGGATAGCCGCAAGGTGCGTCCGGGTGATCTGTTCCTGGCCGTGCAGGGTACCCAGCAGGATGGTCGCGTGCATATCGCCGATGCCATCGCGCGTGGCGCAGCCGCCGTCGCCTTCGAGGCAGAAGGCGCCCCCGCCCTGCACGCCGATAGCACCGTGCTGATCCCGGTAAAAGGTCTCGCCAAACAGCTTTCGGCCATCGCCGGGCGCTTCTACGGTGAGCCGAGCCGTGCCCTGTATCTGGTCGGCATTACCGGGACCAACGGCAAGACCAGTGTCAGCCAGTTGCTGGCGCAGGCGCTGGATCTGCTCGGCCAACCCTGCGGCATCGTTGGTACTTTGGGCAATGGTTTCCATGGCGCGCTGGAGCAGGGTAAGCACACAACGCCCGATCCGGTCGGCGTGCAGGCCACTCTCGCGTCGCTCAAGCAAGCCGGTGCCCGCGCCGTGGCCATGGAAGTGTCTTCCCATGGCCTGGACCAGGGCCGTGTCGCCGCGCTGGAGTTCGACGTTGCGGTGTTCACCAACCTATCGCGTGATCACCTCGATTACCACGGCAGCATGGAGGCTTATGGCGCAGCCAAGGCCAAGTTGTTCGCCTGGCCAAATCTGCGTTGCCGGGTGATCAACCTTGATGACGCCTTCGGCCGTGAGCTGGCGGCGCAAACGCACGAGTCGCGCCTGATCGGCTACAGCCTGAACGATGCTGGCGCCTTTCTTTATTGCAGCGAAGCGCACTTCGATGATCACGGCGTGCGCGCGCGCCTGGTCACGCCGCGTGGCGAGGGCGTGCTGCGCAGCAACCTGCTCGGTCGTTTCAACCTCAGCAATCTGCTGGCCGTGGTCGGTGCGCTACTGGGGCTGGATTTCGCACTCGATGAGATTCTCAGGGTGCTGCCGCAGCTGCAGGGTCCGGCTGGTCGCATGCAGCGCCTGGGCGGTGGCGACAAGCCGCTGGTAGTGGTCGATTACGCGCACACCCCCGATGCCCTGGAGAAAGTCCTCGAAGCCATGCGCCCGCATGTGGAAGGGCGTCTGGTTTGTCTGTTTGGCTGTGGCGGCGATCGCGATAGTGGCAAGCGTCCGTTGATGGCCGCCGTCGCCGAGCGCCTGGCTGATGCGGTGTGGGTGACCGATGACAATCCGCGCACCGAAGAGCCGGCGCAGATCGTTGCCGATATCCGCGCGGGCTTCGCAGCACCGGAACAGGTGCAGTTCATTCACGGTCGTGGCGATGCCATTGCGCGTCTGATCGCCCAGGCCGAGGCTGCCGACGTGCTGGTGCTGGCAGGCAAGGGTCACGAGGATTACCAGGAAATCATGGGTGTGCGTCAGCCGTTCTCCGACCTGATCGAAGCGAACAAGGCCCTGGCGGCCTGGGAGGCGGCTCATGCTTAAGCCCTGGCTGCTCAGCGAAGTCGCCGCGGACCTGAATGCGAGCGTGATTGGCGCCGATGTCGCGTTTTCCGCCGTGGGCACCGACAGCCGCACCATCACCGCTGGCCAGTTGTTCGTGGCGCTGACCGGGCCGCGTTTCGACGGCCACGACTACCTGGCCGAAGTCGCCGCGAAGGGCGCAGTTGCTGCACTGGTCGAGCGTGAAGTGGAGGGAGCACCGCTGCCGCAGTTGCTGGTGGCAGATACCCGCATGGCGCTTGGTCAGCTGGGCGCGCTGAATCGCCAGGCCTTCACCGGCCCGCTGGCGGCTGTTACCGGCTCCAGTGGTAAGACCAGCGTCAAGGAGATGCTCGCGTCCATTCTGCGCGCCGGCCTGAACGGCGCGGTGCTGGCCACCCGTGGCAACCTCAACAACGATCTTGGCGCACCGCTGACCCTGTTGGAGTTGGCACCGGAGCATCGCGCCGGCGTGATCGAACTCGGCGCCAACCATGTCGGCGAGATCGCCTACACCGTCAGCCTGACCCGGCCGCAGGTGGCGATCATCACCAATGCCGGCAATGCCCATGTCGGCGAGTTCGGCGGTCCGGAAAAGATCGTCGAGGCCAAGGGCGAGATTCTCGAGGGCCTGCCGAACGATGGCGTGGCCGTGCTCAACCTGGATGACAAGGCCTTTATCACCTGGCAGCGCCGCGCGGCTGGCCGCCAGGTATGCAGCTTCGCGCTGCGCGATACCCGCGCCGACTTCCACGGCAGCGACCTGGCCCGCGACGAGCGTGGTTGCCAGGGCTTCACTCTGCGCAGCCCGCTTGGCAGCGCGCCTATTCAACTCAACCTGCTGGGCGAGCACAACGTGGCCAATGCACTGGCTGCCTGCGCCGCGGCTCATGCCCTTGGCATGCCGTTGGTCGCCATGGTTCAGGGGCTGGAAAATCTGCAGCCGGTCAAGGGCCGCGCCGTAGCGCAGCTGGCGCCGAACGGCGTTCGGGTTATCGATGACAGTTACAACGCCAACCCCGTGTCTATGTGCGCGGCGGTGGATATACTCGCCGGCTTCTCCGGTCGCACCGTCCTGGTGCTGGGAGACATGGGCGAGCTGGGCGAATGGGCCGAACAGGGTCATCGCGATGTCGGCCGCCATGCCGCGGGCAAGATCGATGCGCTGTATGCCGTCGGCCCGCTGATGCGTTTTGCTGTCGAGGAGTTCGGCTCAAAAGGCCGCCACTTCGTCGAACAAGCCGAGCTGATCGAAGCGCTTCACGCCGAGCAGGCCGGCAGCACACTACTAATCAAGGGTTCACGCAGCGCAGCCATGGACAAGGTCGTGGCGGCGCTGTGTGGCATATCTGTATCTGGGGAGAGTCACTAAATGCTGCTGCTGCTGGCAGAGTACCTGCAACAGTTTTACAAGGGCTTCGCGGTCTTTCAGTACCTGACCCTGCGCGGCATCCTCGGCGTGCTCACCGCCCTGGCGCTGTCGCTGTGGCTTGGCCCGTGGATGATCCGCACCCTGCAGGTGCGTCAGATCGGCCAGGCCGTGCGCAACGACGGCCCGCAATCGCACCTGTCGAAGAAAGGCACGCCGACCATGGGCGGCGCGCTGATCCTCACCGCCATCGCCGTCAGCACGCTGCTCTGGGCCGACCTGTCCAACCGCTACGTGTGGGTGGTGCTGGCCGTTACCCTGGCGTTCGGCGCCATCGGCTGGGTCGATGACTACCGCAAGGTGATCGAGAAGAACTCGCGCGGCCTGCCGAGTCGCTGGAAGTACTTCTGGCAGTCGGTGTTCGGCCTGGGCGCTGCCTTCTTCCTTTATATGACCGCGCAGAATCCGGTAGAAACCACGCTGATCCTGCCGCTGCTGAAAGACGTCAGCATTCCGCTGGGCATCGGTTTCGTGGTGCTGACCTACTTCGTCATCGTTGGCTCGAGCAACGCGGTGAACCTTACCGACGGCCTCGATGGCCTGGCCATTCTGCCCACCGTGATGGTTGGCGGCGCCCTGGGTATCTTCTGCTACCTGTCGGGCAACGTGAATTTCTCCGAGTACCTGCTGATCCCCTACGTGCCGGGCGCCGGTGAGCTGATCGTGTTCTGCGCCGCGCTGGTTGGCGCCGGTCTGGGCTTTCTGTGGTTCAACACCTACCCGGCGCAGGTGTTCATGGGCGACGTCGGCGCGCTGGCGCTGGGCGCCGCACTGGGCACCATCGCCGTGATCGTGCGCCAGGAAGTGGTGCTGTTCATCATGGGCGGCGTTTTCGTCATGGAAACCCTGTCGGTGATCATCCAGGTCGCCAGCTTCAAGTTGACCGGCAAGCGCGTGTTCCGCATGGCGCCGATCCATCACCATTTCGAACTCAAGGGCTGGCCCGAGCCACGCGTGATCGTCCGTTTCTGGATCATCACCGTGATTCTCGTGCTGATCGGCCTTGCCACCCTGAAACTGAGGTAATTGAGCGTGTCGTTGATCGCTTCCGACCAGTTCCGCATCATTGTCGGCCTCGGCAAGAGCGGCATGTCCCTGGTGCGCTTCCTGGCGCAGCAGGGCGTGCGCTTTGCCGTGGCCGACACGCGCGCGAACCCGCCGGAGCTGGAAACGCTCAAGCGCGATTACCCGCAGGTGGAAGTACGCTGCGGCGAGCTGGATGTGGATTTCCTCTGCCGCGCCTCGGAGCTGTACGTGAGCCCGGGCCTGGCCGTGGCCACGCCGGCATTGGCCGAAGCCGCTGTGCGTGGGGTGAAACTGTCCGGCGACATCGACCTGTTCGCGCGTCATGCCAAGGCGCCGATCATCGCCATCACCGGCTCCAACGCCAAGAGCACCGTCACCACCCTGGTGGGCGAAATGGCGACTGCCGCCGGTAAGCGCGTGGCCGTAGGCGGCAACCTCGGCACGCCGGCGCTGGACCTGCTGGCCGATGACGTCGAGCTGTACGTGCTGGAGCTGTCCAGCTTCCAGTTGGAAACCACCGATCAGCTCAATGCCGAAGTAGCCACCTGCCTGAACATCAGCGAAGACCACATGGACCGCTACAGCGGCCTGCCGGCTTATCACCTGGCCAAGCACCGGATCTTCCGTGGCGCTCGTCAGGTGGTGATCAACCGTGACGACGCGCTGTCGCGTCCGCTGATCGCCGACCAGGTGACCAGCTGGGAATTCGGCCTGGGTAAGCCGGACTTCAAGCGCTTCGGCCTGCTCGAAGAGAGCGGCGAAAAATGCCTGGCGTTTCGTTTCGAGGCGCTGCTGCCGGTGAGCGAATTGAAGATTCGCGGCGCACACAACCAGTCCAACGCCCTGGCAGCCCTGGCGCTCGGTCACGCCGTCGGCCTGCCGATGGAGGCGATGCTCGCCACGTTGCGTCAGTTCGCCGGTTTGCCGCACCGCTGCCAATGGGTCGGTGAGCGCGCCGGGGTGAACTACTACGACGACTCCAAGGCCACCAATGTCGGTGCTGCACTGGCGGCCATCGAAGGCCTCGGCGCGGATATCGCCGGCAAGCTGGTGCTGATCGCAGGTGGCGACGGCAAGGGTGCAGATTTCTCCGCACTGAAGGCGCCGGTTGCGCGCCTCTGCCGCGCCGTTGTGCTGCTGGGGCGTGATGCCGAGCGCCTGGCCGGGGCATTGGGCGATGCTGCGCCGCTGGTGCGGGTGGCAACACTCGATGAAGCCGTGCAGCGCTGCAGCGAACTGGCCGAGGCTGGCGATGCCGTGCTGTTGTCGCCAGCTTGCGCCAGCCTGGACATGTTCAAGAACTTCGAAGAGCGCGGACGCCTGTTCGCCCAGGCCGTGGGAGGGCTGTCCTGATGCTGGCCTTCCTGCGCGTTCGCCCTTCGCCGCTGCTGGGACGCGGCTTCGATGTCGACTTCCCGATGCTGGCTGGCTGCCTCGGCCTGCTCGGCCTGGGCCTGGTGATGATCACCTCGGCTTCGTCGGAAGTGGCGGCGGCGCTGTCCGGCAACCCGCTGTATCACATGATTCGCCACCTGGTTTATCTGGTCATCGGTCTCGGCGCAGCCGGCATCGTGCTGATGATTCCGATGAGCTTCTGGCAGCGCTATGGCTGGATGCTGCTGCTGGCCGCGTTCGGTTTGCTGGTGTTGGTGCTGATCCCCGGAATCGGCCGAGAGGTCAACGGTGCGCGGCGCTGGATTGGCTTCGGCGCCTTCAACGTGCAGCCATCGGAAATCGCCAAGGTCTTCGTCGTGGTCTACCTGGCCGGCTATCTGGTGCGTCGCCAGGAAGAAGTGCGCGAAAGCTGGATGGGCTTCTTCAAGCCGTTCGTGGTGCTGTTGCCGATGGCCGGCCTGCTGCTGCTGGAGCCGGACTTCGGTGCCACCGTAGTGATGATGGGCTCGGCCATGGCCATGCTGTTTCTCGGCGGCGTCGGCATGCTGCGCTTCGGCCTGATGGTGGCTCTGGCGGTCGGCGCCGTTTTCGTCCTGGTGCAGACCCAGGAATATCGCCTGCAGCGTCTGATCACCTTTACCGACCCCTGGGCGGATCAGTATGGCTCGGGCTACCAGCTGACCCAGGCGCTGATCGCCTTCGGCCGTGGTGAATGGTTCGGCGTGGGCCTGGGCAACAGCATCCAGAAGCAGTTCTACCTGCCGGAAGCGCATACAGACTTCGTCTTCTCGGTACTGGCCGAGGAGCTGGGCTTTGTCGGCGCGCTGGCGACCCTGGCACTGTTCGTCTTCGTCTGCGTGCGCGGCCTGTATATCGGTTTGTGGGCGGAGAAGGCCAAGCAGTTCTTCTCCGCCTATGTGGCCTACGGCCTGTCCTTCCTGTGGATCGGCCAGTTCCTGATCAATATCGGGGTGAACACCGGTCTGCTGCCGACCAAGGGCCTGACCCTCCCGTTCCTCAGCTACGGCGGCTCGTCGCTGGTGATCTGTTGCGTCAGCCTGGCGATCCTGCTGCGTATCGAATGGGAGGCGCGCAACGTGCTGGGCAACGAGGATATCGAGTTCAGCGAAGAGGATTTCGCCGAGCCGAACAAGGAGGTCGCCCATGCGCGGTAATGTCTTGATCATGGCTGGCGGCACCGGCGGCCACGTGTTCCCGGCGCTGGCCTGCGCGCGTGAGTTCCAGACCCGCGGCTACAGTGTGCACTGGCTGGGTACGCCGCGTGGTATCGAGAACGAACTGGTGCCGCAAGCTGGCTTGCCGCTGCACCTGATCAACGTCAGCGGTCTGCGTGGCAAGAGCAAGCTGTCCCTGCTCAAGGCGCCGTTCCAACTGCTGCGCTCGCTGCTGCAGGCGCGCCGCATCGTGCGCGAGCTGCAGCCGGTATGCGTGCTGGGCATGGGCGGCTATGTCACCGGCCCGGGTGGTCTGGCTGCGCGTATGGCCGGCGTGCCGCTGGTGATCCACGAGCAGAACGCCGTGGCCGGTACCGCCAACCGCCTGCTGTCGCGTATCGCCACGCGCATCTGCGAAGCCTTCCCGAATACCTTCGGCGCATCCGACAAGCGGCGCACCACCGGTAATCCGGTGCGTGAAGAGCTGTTCCTGGAAACGCCGCGCGAGCCGCTGGTTGGTCGCAAGCCGAAATTGCTGGTCCTCGGCGGTAGCCTGGGGGCCGAGCCACTGAACAAACTGTTGCCGGCCGCGCTGGGGAAAATTGCCGCTGACGTTCGTCCGCAGGTGTTCCACCAGGCCGGTAAACAACATGCCGAAATCACTGCGGAGCGTTATCGCGATGCTGCGGTCGAAGCCGAGGTCGCGCCCTTCATCAAAGACATGGCTCGCGCCTACGGTTGGGCTGATCTGGTGGTTTGCCGCGCTGGCGCACTGACAGTCAGCGAGCTGGCCGCCGCAGGTCTGCCGTCGTTTCTGGTGCCGCTGCCGCACGCCATCGACGACCACCAGTCCCGCAATGCCGAATACCTGGCGAAGGAGGGCGCAGCTGTCCTTCTTGCGCAACATGCCACTGACGCGGACACGCTTGCCGCGCAGCTCACCGAGGTTCTGATGCACCTGGAAAAACTCAATGTCATGGGCGCCACCGCGCGTCGCCTGGCCAAGCCCGATGCAACCCGCACGGTGGTCGACATCTGCCAGGAGGTGATGCGTGGCTAAGTCGCCTGCTGCGGTCAAGGCTGAAGTGCGGCGCATGCGTCGTATCCGTCGCATCCACTTCGTCGGTATCGGCGGTGTGGGCATGTGCGGTATCGCCGAGGTGCTGCTGAACCTGGGTTACGAAGTGTCCGGCTCGGACCTCAAGGCCTCGGCCGTGACCGAGCGCCTGGAAAACTTCGGGGCGACCATATTCATCGGTCACCGCGCGGAAAACGCCGAGCAAGCCGATGTGCTGGTGGTATCCAGCGCCGTCAACACCAGCAACCCGGAGGTCGCCACTGCGCTGGAGCGTCGTATTCCGGTGGTGCCGCGTGCCGAGATGCTCGCCGAGCTGATGCGCTACCGTCACGGCATCGCCGTCGCCGGCACCCACGGCAAGACCACTACTACCAGCCTGCTGGCTTCGGTATTCGCTGCTGGCGGCCTGGACCCGACCTTCGTCATCGGTGGCCGCCTGAATGCGGCCGGCACCAATGCTCAGCTCGGCTCCAGCCGCTTCCTGATCGCAGAAGCGGACGAGAGCGACGCCAGTTTCCTGCATCTGCAGCCGATGGTTTCGGTGGTCACCAACATCGACGCCGACCACATGAGCACCTATGGCGGAGACTTCAACAGGCTGAAGAAGACCTTCGTCGAGTTCCTGCACAACCTGCCGTTCTACGGCCTGGCCGTGCTCTGCGTGGACGACCCGGTGGTGCGCGAGCTGCTGCCGCAGGTTGGTCGCCCGACCGTGACCTACGGCTTCTCCGAAGATGCTGATATACGTGCGATCAACGTACGCCAGCAAGGCATGCGCACCTATTTCACCGTGCTGCGCCCGGACTGCGAGCCGCTCGACGTGTCGGTGAACATGCCGGGCAATCACAATGTGCTCAATGCACTGGCGACCATCGCCATCGCCAGCGACGAAGGCATCGACGATGCCGCCATCGTCAGCGGTCTGTCCGGCTTCCAGGGCGTCGGCCGGCGCTTCCAGGTCTACGGCGAACTGCCGGTGGATGGCGGCAGCGTGATGCTGGTGGACGACTACGGTCATCACCCGCGTGAAGTGGCCGCGGTGATCAAGGCCGTACGCGGCGGCTGGCCGGAGCGTCGCCTGGTCATGGTCTACCAGCCGCATCGTTACAGCCGTACCCGCGATCTGTACGACGACTTCGTGCAGGTGCTCGGTGAGTCCAACGTGCTGTTGCTGGTTGAGGTGTACCCGGCCGGCGAGGAGCCGATTCCAGGTGCCGACAGCCGTCAGCTGTGCCACAGCATTCGTCAGCGCGGCAAGCTCGACCCGATCTACGTCGAGCGTGGCGCCGACCTGGCGCCGCTGCTCAGACCGCTGCTGCGCGCCGGCGACATTCTGCTGTGCCAGGGCGCTGGCGATATCGGCGCGGTGGCGCCGCAATTGATCAAGCACCCACTGTTCGTGGGGGAGTCGAAATGAGTTTGCACAATACCCTCGATCCCAAGGCGTTCGGCCGCGTCGCCGTGCTGTTCGGCGGCAAGAGCGCCGAGCGCGAGGTGTCGCTGAAATCCGGTAATGCGGTGCTCAGCGCCCTGCAGACGGCTGGCGTGGACGCCTTCGGCATCGATGTGGGTGATGATTTCCTGGCTCGTTTGAACAGCGAGAAGATCGACCGCGCGTTCATCGTGCTGCACGGCCGCGGTGGTGAGGACGGCTCCATGCAGGGCCTGCTCGAATGCGCCGGCATTCCCTACACCGGTAGCGGCATCCTCGCTTCGGCGCTGGCCATGGATAAGCTGCGCACCAAGCAGGTCTGGCACAGCCTCGGCCTGCCGACGCCGCGTCACGCCGTGCTGACCTCGCAGGCCGATTGCGAAGCCGCCGCGGCAGAGCTGGGCTTCCCGCTGATCGTCAAACCGGCCCATGAGGGCTCGAGCATCGGCATGGCCAAGGTGGAAAGCCTGGAGGCGTTGATCGCTGCCTGGCAGGACGCCGCTCGTTACGACAGCCAGGTGCTGGTCGAACAGTGGATCGCCGGCCCCGAGTACACCATCGCCGTGTTGCGTGGTGAAGTGCTGCCGCCCATTGGGCTCGGCACCCCGCACACCTTCTACGACTACGACGCCAAGTACCTGGCCGATGACACCCAGTACCGCATTCCTTGCGGCCTGTCCGCCGACAAGGAAGCCGAGCTGAAAGCGCTCACCGCACGCGCCTGCGAGGCCGTGGGCACTCAGGGCTGGGCGCGCGCCGACGTGATGCAGGACGCCAGCGGCCAGTTCTGGTTGCTGGAAGTGAACACCGTACCGGGCATGACCGATCACAGCCTGGTGCCGATGGCCGCACGCGCTGCGGGCCTGGATTTCCAGCAACTGGTGCTGGCGATTCTGGCCGACAGCGTCGAGGCGAGGGGTTAAGTCATGACAGTGGCTTTGCGTCACCAGGACACGCTGAGGGCTCCGCTGCGCGGTAAGCCCGCGCCGCGTGGCGCCAGCCGTCTGGTGGCCAAAGAGCCGATGCGCCTGCGCATGCCCAAACCGGATTTCTCCTGGGTCGGGCGTGTGCTCTGGCCGCTGCTGCTGGTCGGTTTGGGCTTTGGCGCCTACGAAGGTGCGCAGCGTCTGCTGCCATACGCCGACCGCCCGATCGCGCGCATCAGCGTGCAGGGTGATCTGGCTTACGTCAGCCAGCAGGCGGTACAGCGGAGGATCGCGCCATTCATCGAGGCGAGCTTCTTCAGCGCCGACCTGCGCGGCATGCGCGAGGAACTGGAGCGCATGCCCTGGATAGCCCACGCCGAAGTGCGTCGCGTCTGGCCGGATCAGATCGACGTGCGCCTGGAAGAACAACTGCCCATCGCTCGTTGGGGTGACGAGGCGCTGCTCAACAACCAGGGCCAGGCGTTCGCGCCGCAGGAGCTGGACAACTACCAGCACCTGCCACAGCTTTCCGGCCCCAAGCGCGCGCAACCGAAGGTGATGCAGCAGTATCAGATGCTTAGCCAACTGCTGCGGCCGATGGGCTTCACCGTGGTCGGGCTGCAACTGCGTGAACGTGGCAGCTGGTTCCTCTCGGCCACCGAGAATGCCAGCGGCCAGCGTATCGACATCCTGTTGGGGCGTGATCACGTGGTGGAAAAAATGCGTCGGTTCGCCGCCATCTATGAGCGGGAACTGAAAGAACAGAGCGCGAACATCGCGCGCATCGACCTGCGTTATGCCAACGGTTTGGCCGTGGCCTGGCGTGAGCCGGTGGAGCCGGCTGCGGCCGAGCAGAAAGTGAATTGAGAAGAGGCAGGACTAAATGAGTAGCGCGCAGAGCGGCAAGATGATCGTTGGCCTGGACATCGGCACCTCCAAGGTGNNGTGGTGGCGCTGGTGGGCGAGGTGACGGCCGACGGCCAGCTGGAAATCGTCGGCATCGGCACCCATCCGTCGCGCGGGCTGAAGAAAGGCGTGGTGGTCAATATCGAGTCCACCGTGGCCTCGATTCAGCGCGCCGTGGAAGAGGCGCAGCTGATGGCCGGTTGCCGCATCCATTCGGCGTTCGTCGGCGTGGCCGGCAATCATATCCGCAGCCTCAACAGCCACGGCATCGTCGCCATCCGCGATCGAGAAGTGAGCCCGGCCGATATCGAGCGCGTGCTCGACGCTGCACAGGCCGTGGCCATCCCGGCGGACCAGCGGGTATTGCACACCCTGGCGCAGGATTACGTGATCGATAATCAGGAAGGCGTGCGCGAGCCGCTGGGCATGTCCGGCGTGCGTCTGGAGGCTAAGGTGCACGTGGTTACCTGCGCCGTTAATGCCGCACAGAACATCGAGAAGTGCGTGCGCCGTTGCGGCCTGGAAGTCGACGACATCATTCTCGAGCAGCTTGCATCCGCTTATTCGGTACTGACCGAGGACGAGAAGGAGCTGGGCGTGTGCCTGGTGGACATCGGTGGTGGCACCACCGATATCGCCATCTTCACCGAGGGCGCGATTCGCCATACCGCGGTGATCCCGATCGCCGGTGATCAGGTGACCAACGACATCGCGATGGCCCTGCGTACGCCGACCCAGTACGCCGAGGAGATCAAGATCCGCTACGCCTGCGCCCTGGCCAAGCTGGCTGGTGCCGGCGAGACCATCAAGGTGCCGAGCGTCGGCGATCGTCCGCCGCGCGACCTGTCGCGCCAGTCCCTGGCCGAAGTGGTCGAGCCGCGTTACGACGAGCTGTTCACCCTGGTTCAGGCCGAGCTGCGTCGCAGTGGCTACGAAGACCTGATTCCCGCCGGCATCGTCATGACCGGCGGTACGGCAAAGATGGAAGGCGCGGTGGAACTGGCCGAGGAAATCTTCCACATGCCGGTACGCCTCGGCGTGCCGCACAGCGTCAAGGGCATGGCCGATGTCGTGCGCAACCCGATTTATTCCACCGGTGTGGGCTTGCTGATGTACGGGCTGCAGAAGCAGAACGACGGCATTTCCATGTCGGTGGGCAGTCCTTATCAGGACGAGAGCAAAACCCCGGTACTCGAACGCATCAAGCGTTGGGTGCAAGGCAATTTCTAAATTTTGCAGTAGGCGTTACACAACTAGAAAGGAAGGAGAGGGATCATGTTCGAACTAGTAGACAACATTCCACAAAGCGCGGTGATCAAAGTCATCGGTGTCGGTGGTGGCGGCGGTAACGCGGTCAATCACATGGCTGTCAGCAACATTGAGGGCGTCGAGTTCATCTGCGCCAACACCGATGCGCAGGCGCTGAAGAACATCGGTGCGCGCACCGTTCTGCAGCTCGGCCCGGGCGTGACCAAGGGCCTGGGTGCTGGCGCCAATCCGGAAGTCGGTCGTCAGGCCGCGCTGGAAGATCGCGAGCGCATCGCCGAAGTACTTTCCGGCACCGATATGGTGTTCATCACCACCGGCATGGGTGGTGGTACCGGTACCGGCGCCGCGCCGGTCATCGCTGAAGTGGCCAAGGAGCTGGGCATTCTCACCGTGGCCGTGGTTACCCGTCCGTTCCCGTTCGAAGGCAAGAAGCGCATGGTCATCGCCGATGAAGGCATCCGTGCGCTGGCCGAGAGCGTCGACTCGCTGATCACCATCCCCAACGAAAAACTGCTGACCATCCTCGGCAAGGATGCCAGCCTGCTGTCCGCCTTCGCCAAGGCTGACGACGTGCTGGCCGGTGCCGTGCGCGGTATCTCCGACATCATCAAGCGTCCGGGCATGATCAACGTCGACTTCGCCGACGTGAAGACCGTGATGAGTGAAATGGGCATGGCCATGATGGGCACTGGCTGCGCCAGCGGTCCGAACCGTGCGCGTGAAGCCACCGAAGCGGCCATCCGCAACCCGCTGCTGGAAGACGTCAATCTGCAGGGCGCCCGCGGCATCCTGGTGAATATCACTGCCGGTCCTGACCTGTCCTTGGGCGAGTACTCCGACGTGGGTAGCATCATCGAGCAGTTCGCTTCCGAGCAGGCCACCGTCAAGGTTGGCACCGTGATCGATGCCGACATGCGTGATGAGCTGCACGTTACCGTGGTCGCCACCGGCCTTGGTGCGCGCATGGAAAAACCGGTCAAGGTGGTCGATAACACCGTGCAGGTCGCCGTCAGCCAGCCGGTCGCCCAGCAGCCCGCCGCGCAGCCGCGTAGCGAGCAATCGGTCAACTACAAGGACTACGAGCGTCCGACCGTACAGCGTCAGAGCCACAGCGGCGCGGCCACTGCAGCCAAGCTCAATACCCAGGACGATATGGATTACCTGGATATTCCGGCTTTCCTGCGTCGCCAGGCTGATTGATGGAATTTATCAGGAGTATATGGGTGATTGGTGTTCAGCAAAGGTCGGTTCTGCTATCATTCCCGACCATTGTTGAAAACAGTTCGCAACTAGCGATATAGCGGCCAAGCCATGATCAGACAACGCACCCTGAAGAACATCATCCGTGCCACCGGCGTTGGCCTGCATTCGGGGGAGAAGGTTTACCTGACCCTGAAGCCGGCACCGGTGGACACTGGTATCGTGTTTCGTCGCACCGATCTCGACCCCGTCGTGGAAATCCGCGCACTGGCCGGGAATGTCGGTGAAACCACCATGTCGACCACGTTGATCAATGGTGATGTCAAGGTGGATACGGTAGAGCATCTGCTTTCGGCCATGGCAGGCCTGGGCATCGATAACGCCTACGTCGAGCTCTCCGCGTCCGAAGTACCGATCATGGATGGCAGTGCCGGTCCCTTTGTATTCCTGATTCAATCCGCTGGCCTGCAGGAGCAGGAAGCGCCGAAGAAGTTCATCCGCATCCTGCGTGAGGTAACCGTGGAGGAGGGCGACAAGCGCGCCACCTTCGTGCCTTTCGACGGCTTCAAGGTGAGCTTCGAGATCGACTTCGATCACCCCGTGTTCCGCAACCGTACGCAGAGCGCCAGTGTGGATTTCTCCAGCACGTCTTTCGTCAAGGAAGTCAGCCGGGCCCGCACTTTCGGCTTCATGCGTGACATCGAGTTCCTGCGTTCGCAGAATCTGGCGCTCGGTGGCAGTGTGGAAAACGCCATCGTGGTCGACGAGTATCGCGTGCTCAATGAGGACGGCCTGCGTTACGAGGACGAATTCGTCAAGCACAAGATTCTCGACGCCATCGGCGACCTGTACCTGCTGGGTAACAGCCTGATCGGCGAGTTCAAGGGTTTCAAGTCTGGTCACGCACTGAACAATCGTTTGCTGCGTACGCTGATTGAGCAGACCGATGCCTGGGAAATGGTGACCTTCGAGGACGCCAAGCTCGCGCCGATCTCTTACATGCGCCCGGTTGCGGCCGTGTAAACCTACTCTCTTTCCAGCTTTATTTGAGGCCACCTTCGGGTGGCCTTTTTTATGGTTCTTCGCATAGTTTGGGGAAGTTGCGGTTTGACACCGTACTGGCAAATAAATGTGTGCTTTCGGTATTGGCACTATCCATTGGCGCGTCGCCTGATCTGATGGGTTTCACCCCTTACGGGCGACTCACTTTCTTTGCTTGTGCAAAGAAAGTAAGCAAAGAAACACACCCCTGCATACGGCCCCGGCTGCGCCGGGGTTCCCTCGCTCCATCACCGCTCCAGGGGCACGACCGGATGCGGCCCACCGACGAAGGGCCATCCCTGGCCCATCACGGCTCTCGCGACATCCATGTCGCTCAACCCCTTCCACGGCGATTCCACTCGGCCTCCTGAAGGGGGAGCTTGTGCGTCGTCTGTGAGATCGCGCTTCAAGAGCAAAAGCCAAACGCTCAGCGCACGCGGTAATGGATAGTGCTAAGTCAGTAAGCGATGCGCACACAAACTTGCCAGTCCGGTGTCAAGCGTATCCTCCCCCGGAGAGCGCGAAATGCTGGGGCGGTTGAGGGAAAGGAACGGTTCAGGAGGATTTCTGGCGCCATTTGCCTGGCGTAGGGCGCGAGCGGGAGTTTGCCGACGAACGGAGCGGGGCGTTATTCGCCTTTCTGGGTATGACTGGCCAGGCGCTCCAATGCGGCGCGCAGCCTGGGGTCGCTGATACCTTCGGCGGTCGCCTGAATGCTTTGGGCGGCGCTATTGGACAAGTGCAGGGTGCGACCGGTTCCACGATTCTGGCCCCCTTGAGGTTGCACCTTGAACAGAATTTTCGTTAAGGTCGCGAATTCTTCGAGTGCCTGCAGTTGTCGTTGCAGCTTTCTTTGCTGATAACGCAGGCGTGTTGCCCAGTGGCCATCGGTCACGATCAATAGCAGACAGCCTTCACGCCAGGACGCTACATGACAGTGTTCCCGGGCAGCTGGTTGTAGCTGGCTTTCGACAAGACGCTGCAGGTGGGTAAGGCGTTGCGCCTGACCGAACAGCGCTTTCAGGGGCTTGGCTTCGCGTAACAGCTTAGCGGGTGCCTGAGCCGGCAAGGGACGAAACGTCATGGCAGGAGGCCTTTGATTGCAGAGCCGTCATGGTAGCAGAGCGTGCTGCCGGCCTGTGTTCTGCGAAATGGGGAAACCATGCATATCATTCTGCTCAACAGCCGTCACGGTTCGGCGCGAACGATCCATCTAAACCTGCGTTGGTTGCTGCTGTCGGCCGTCCTATTGCTGGTCATGAGCCTGGGCGCTGGTGCCGCGCTGGGCGCCAAGTGGCTGACAGCCGAACCTGTGGTCGACACCTCGCTGGTAGACGCGCTCGACCAGCAGCGCGAGCAGGTCGGTGCGGTACGTCAGGACGCCCAGCGTCAGCTCGATGCGTTCGCCGTGCACGTCGCCGAACTGCAGGCGCGCCTGACCCGGCTCGATGCCCTGGGCGAACGCCTCACCGAGCTGGCAGAGCTGGACGCCGGCGAGTTCGACTTCTCCCTGAGCGTTGGCCAGGGCGGTGCGGAAGATGCCCTGGGCGCTTCGGCTTACACGCCGCCACCTTTCATGAGCGCGCTGGATGAACTCGCCCTGCGTGTCGAAAGCCGCGAACAGCAGCTGGAAGTGCTGGAGCAATTGCTTGGCGAACGTCGCCTGAACGAAGCAGAAACACTGTCCGGACGTCCGGTTTTGCAAGGTTATGTGTCGTCGCCTTTCGGCCGTCGCGTGCATCCGCTGACCGGCCGTTCGAGCATGCACAAGGGCATGGATTTCGCCGCCAAGCCCGGTAGCGATGTGGTTTCCGTGGCGGCGGGGGTGGTGACCTTCTCGGGCAAGAAGAGGGGTTACGGCAATACCGTGGAAATCAGCCACGCCGATGGCTACGTCACGCTTTACGCGCACAACCAGAGCAACACCGTGCAGATCGGTGATCTGGTGCAGCGCGGTCAGACCATCGCCAAGGTCGGTCGCACGGGGCGCTCCACCGGTTATCACGTGCATTTCGAGGTCAGCAAGGATGGCCGTCAGGTCAATCCTGCGCTGTACATCGCGCGTGCCAGCGGCGTCGAGTGAGCATGCCGCTTTTGCGCTGCCCTTGAATTGCCAGCATGCGACCCTCATATAACGTTTCACGCCGCGCCCCCGGTTCGCCGGGGATGCGTGGCCTTCGCCATCACGCGGCAGCAATGGGCTGACAACGTCACTTTCCTCACCGGGTTTTCCGGGTAGAATGCCCCCTTCGCCCGCAGCCATGCAGGCTGCCAGGTCGCGATTTGCGCCGACCTCCATCCATTCGCCGGAAGATCCTGTCGATATGTTTGCGCCTCTGTTTAAAAAACTTTTCGGAAGCAAGAATGAGCGTGAAGTCAAACGCATGCTCAAGGCGGTGCAGTCCGTCAATGTCCTCGAAGAGCAGATGATCGCCCTCTCGGACGAGCAACTGCGTGGCAAGACCGAAGAGTTCAAGGGCCGTCTGGCCAAAGGCGAAACCCTCGACAAACTGCTCCCCGAAGCCTTCGCCGTGGCCCGTGAGGCCGGCAAGCGGGTGATGGGCATGCGCCACTTCGATGTGCAGCTGATCGGCGGTATGACCCTGCATGAAGGCAAGATCGCCGAGATGCGTACCGGTGAGGGCAAGACCCTCGTAGGTACCCTGGCGGTCTACCTCAACGCACTGTCCGGCAAGGGCGTGCACGTGGTCACGGTCAACGAATACCTGGCCCGCCGCGACGCCAACTGGATGCGTCCGCTGTACGAATTCCTCGGCCTGTCCGTCGGCATCGTCACCCCCTTCCAGCCGCCGGAAGAGAAGCGCGCCGCCTACGCCGCCGACATCACCTACGGCACCAACAACGAATTCGGCTTCGACTACCTGCGCGACAACATGGCCTTCAGCCTGGAAGACAAATTCCAGCGCGAGTTGAATTTCGCCGTGATCGACGAAGTCGACTCCATCCTCATCGACGAAGCCCGTACCCCGCTGATCATCTCAGGTCAGGCCGAAGACAGCTCCAAGCTGTACATCGAGATCAACAAGCTGATCCCGCGCCTCAAGCAGCACATCGAGGAAGAAGAAGGCGTGGTGACTCAGGAAGGCCATTACAAGGTCGACGAGAAGTCGCGCCAGGTCGAACTCAACGAGGCCGGCCACCAGTACGTCGAGGAGATGCTCACCGCAGCCGGCCTGCTGGCCGAGGGCGAAAGCCTGTACTCGGCGCACAACCTCGGCCTGCTCACCCACGTCTACGCCGGCCTGCGTGCGCACAAGCTGTTCAATCGCAATGTCGAATACATCGTGCAGAACGGGCAGGTGATTCTGATCGACGAACACACCGGCCGTACCATGCCGGGCCGTCGCCTGTCCGAGGGTCTGCACCAGGCCATCGAAGCCAAGGAAGGGGTGAACATCCAGGCCGAGAGCCAGACGCTGGCCTCGACCACCTTCCAGAACTACTTCCGTCTCTACAACAAGCTGTCCGGTATGACCGGTACCGCCGATACCGAGGCGTTCGAATTCCGCCAGATCTACGGTCTGGACGTGATGGTGATCCCGACCAACAAGGCGATCGCGCGCAAGGACTTCAACGACCTGGTCTACCTGACCCAGGAAGAGAAGTACCAGGCGATCATCGCCGACATCAAGGACTGCCAGGCTCAGGGCCGGCCGATCCTGGTCGGTACCGCGACCATCGAGACCTCCGAGTACGTCAGCCTGCTGCTGAACAAGGAAGGTATCGAGCACAAGGTGCTCAACGCCAAGTTCCACGACAAGGAAGCGGAGATCATCGCCCAGGCCGGCCGTCCGGGTGCGCTGACCATCGCCACCAACATGGCCGGTCGGGGTACCGACATTCTCCTCGGTGGCAACTGGGAAGTGGAAGTTGCCGCGCTGGAAAACCCGACTGACGAGCAGATCGCGCAGATCAAGGCCGAGTGGCAGAAGCGTCACCAGCAGGTGATCGAGGCTGGCGGCCTGCACGTGATCGCTTCCGAGCGTCACGAATCGCGCCGTATCGACAACCAGCTGCGTGGTCGTGCCGGTCGCCAGGGCGACCCGGGTTCGAGCCGCTTCTACCTGTCGCTGGAAGACAACCTGATGCGCATCTTCGCCTCGGATCGGGTGAAGAACTTCATGAAGGCCCTGGGCATGCAGTCCGGTGAGGCCATCGAGCACCGCATGGTCACCAATGCCATCGAGAAGGCCCAGCGCAAGGTCGAAGGCCGCAACTTCGACATGCGCAAGCAACTGCTCGAATTCGACGACGTGGCCAACGAGCAGCGCAAGGTGATCTATCACATGCGCAACAGCCTGCTGGCTGCCGATAACGTCGGCGACACCATCGCCGAGTTCCGCGAGGAAGTGCTGACTGCCGCAGTCAACAACCATATCCCGCCGCAATCGATGCCGGAGCAGTGGGACGTTGCTGGCCTTGAGTCCACCCTGCAGAGCGACTTCGGCATCCAGCTGCCGATCCAGCAGTGGCTGGACGAAGACCACAAGCTGTACGAGGAAACCCTGCGCGAGCGCATCCTCGCCGAGCTGCTGGCGGCGTACAACGAGAAGGAGACTCAGGCCAGCGCCGAGGCCCTGCGCACCTTCGAGAAGCAGATTCTGCTGCGTGTACTGGACGACCTGTGGAAAGACCACCTGTCGACCATGGACCACCTGCGCCACGGTATCCATCTGCGTGGCTACGCGCAGAAGAACCCCAAGCAGGAATACAAGCGCGAGTCCTTCGCCCTGTTCCAGGAACTGCTGGAATCGATCAAGCGCGATGCCATCCGCGTGCTCAGCCACGTTCAGGTGCGTCGCGAAGATCCGGCCGAGGAAGAAGCCCGTCTGCGTCGCGAGGCCGAGGCCATGGCCGAGCGTATGCAGTTCCAGCACGCCGATGCCTCGGCGCTGGCGGCTGAAGAGAATGAAGGCGAAGAGGGCGATGTCGCCGTGGCTGCCGCGCCGGTGCGCGCCGAGCCGAAGGTAGGGCGCAACGAGCCGTGCCCTTGTGGCTCGGGCAAGAAGTACAAGCACTGCCACGGTCAGATCGGCTGATCACGGCAGGTGAGCGCCGCCAAGGCGCTTGCAGTAGAGGGGGCTTCGGCTATGCTGTTGCCGCCCTCGATGACGCCGCGACGGCTCTGCCGCTCGCGGCGTTTTACCATCTTTCAGGCCGCCTGGCGGTCGGCACGTCTTACAAGGAGCTCACCTTATGGCTGTTGGTCTTGGCCCGCTGTCTACCCTGCACCCGGTTCCTGGTTTCGAGTTGGGCATCGCCTCGGCCGGCATCAAGCGCCCCGGGCGCAAGGATGTGGTGGTGATGCGCTGCGCCGAGGGCTCGCGTATCGCCGGGGTCACCACCACCAATGCGTTCTGCGCTGCGCCCGTGTTGATCACCCGTGAGCGTCTGGGTGGCGAGGTGCGTTACCTGTTGACCAATACCGGCAATGCCAACGCCGGTACCGGTGCGGACGGCCTAGCCCGTGCGCGCCGCGCCTGTGCGCGTCTGGCCGAATTGACCGGCGTTACCGAAGGTGCCGTGCTGCCATTCTCCACCGGTGTGATCGGCGAGCCGCTGCCGGTGGAGAAGATCGAATCCGCGCTGCAGGCCGCGCTGGATGATCTCAAGGTCGACAACTGGGAAGCCGCCGCCACCGGCATCATGACCACCGACACGCTGCCCAAGGGGGCCAGCCGTCAATTCCAGCACGATGGCGTGACCATCACCGTCACCGGCATCTCCAAGGGCGCCGGCATGATCCGTCCGAACATGGCCACCATGCTCGGCTACATCGCTACCGACGCCAAGGTTGCCCAGGGCGTGCTGCAGGATCTGGTGCGCGACGCGGCGAACAAGTCGTTCAACCGCATCACCATCGACGGCGACACCTCCACCAACGACTGCTGCATGCTGATCGCCACCGGCCAGGCCGCGCTGCCGGAGATCAGCGAGGCTTCCGGTGAGCTGTTCACCAAGCTCAAGCAGGCGGTGTTCGACGTGTTCATGGAAGTGGCGCAGGCCATCGTGCGTGACGGCGAAGGTGCGACCAAGTTCGTCACCGTGCAGGTCAACGGCGGCGGCACCCATCAGGAATGCCTGGACGTAGCTTATGCCGTGGCCCACTCGCCGCTGATCAAGACCGCGCTGTTCGCCTCCGACCCGAACTGGGGGCGCATCCTCGCGGCTGTCGGCTATGCCGGCGTGCCGCAACTGGACGTGAGCAGGATCGACGTATTCCTCGGTGAGGTCTGCATCGCCAGCAAGGGCTGCCGAGCGACCACCTACACCGAAGATCAGGGCGCAGCGGTGATGGCCCGTGAGGAGATCACCATCCGCATCGAGCTGGGTCGCGGCGCCTGCAGCGAGACCATCTGGACCACCGACCTGTCCCACGAGTACGTCAAGATCAACGCCGAATACCGCACATAAGCGGCTGCAGGCCTCAGGCCACGAGCCTGAGATTTGGCTCCGAGTTGGAAACGGTCCTCGCTGAGCCTGGAGCTGCCTCTCTCATTCCCGCGCCTCATGACCCCATGACGCGCGGGAATTTGCTATTCGGAGGACGGGCTTTTAACGTCGAGCGACTTCAGATCATTTCCAAGACCCTAGGCGAGGACGCGCAAGATGGCACTGCAACTGGTGATTGGCGACAAGAACTATTCCTCTTGGTCGCTGCGTGCGGCGTTGGCGGTCGATCTGGCCGGAGCCGACTGCGAAGAGCTGCGGGTACGTTTGTTTCAGCCTGACAGTCGCGCACAACTGTTGCGCTACTCGCCCACCGGCAAAGTGCCGGTTCTGCTGACTGAGCAGGGCGCCGTCTGGGATTCCCTGGCGATTGCCGAGTATCTGGCCGAATGTTATCCCGAGTCGCAGCTGTGGCCGCAGGAGCGTCAGGCTCGCGCGCTGGCGCGCAGCATTTGCGCTGAAATGCACAGCGGTTTCAGTGCGCTGCGCAGCCACCTGCCCATGGACCTGGCGCGAGACCAGGCACTGGCCGAACTGCCTGACGCGGCACAGGCCGATATCGACCGCATCTGTGCGATCTGGGCCGGCTGCCGCGAGCGTTACGCCAGCGCCGGCAACTATCTGTTCGGCCAGGCCGGCATCGCCGACGCCTTCTATGCGCCGGTCGCCGCGCGACTGCGCAGCTATCGTGTGGCGCTGCCGACAGCGGCTGCGGCCTATGTCGAAACCATCTATCGCTGGCCGGCGTTCCAGCGCTGGTATCAGGCGGCATTGCAGGAGGTGAAGGGTTGAAGCGTGTGCATGTCGCCGCAGCGGTGATTCGGGATGTCGATGGACGCATCCTGATCGCCAGGCGGCCCGAGGACAAACATCAGGGCGGCCTATGGGAGTTCCCCGGCGGCAAGGTGGAAGAGGGCGAGGCGGTGCGTGTCGCTCTTGATCGCGAACTGGAGGAGGAGCTGGGCATTCGTCCGCAGGCGGCGCGCCCGCTGATCCAGATTCGCCACGACTACCCGGACAAGCAGGTGTTGCTGGACGTTTGGGAAGTCTCGGCCTTCAGTGGCGAGCCGCATGGCGCAGAAGGCCAGCCGCTGGCCTGGGCTAGCGAGCGGCAGTTGCTGGAATACGAGTTCCCGGCTGCCAACAAGCCCATAGTCGCCGCCGCGCGCCTGCCGGACCGCTACCTGATCACCCCGGATGGCCTAGAGCCGAGTGAGCTGCTCGCCGATATCCGCAGTGCTCTGACGCAGGGAGTACGGTTGATTCAGTTGCGCGCGCCGAATATGTTCGACCCGCAGTACCGAGATTTGGCTGTCGACGTGCAGGGCCTGTGTGCCGGCAAGGCGCAACTGATGCTCAAGGGACCGCTGGAGTGGCTGGGGGATTTTCCTGCGGCGGGTTGGCACCTGACCGCCGAACAGCTGCGCAAGTATGCCGCGGGTGGCCGGCCTTTCCCGGAGGATCGCTGGCTGGCGGCCTCCTGCCACGGTGCCGAGGAGCTGGCGCTGGCGGCGCAGATGGGCGTGGATTTCGTCACCCTGTCGCCGGTGCAGGCGACCGCGACGCACCCTGAGGCACAGCCGCTGGGCTGGGAGGCTGCGCGCGAACTGCTGACCCATTTCAACCTGCCGGCCTATCTGTTGGGCGGCGTTGCCCCGGCCGATATCGAACGCGCCTGGCAGACCGGCGCACAAGGTGTAGCGGGTATCCGCGCGTTCTGGCCTGCCCTGTAGGTGCGCAGGAATGTATGGATGGGGGCGAGCGGATTTATCCGCGAAAGGTTGCAGGCACCGGGATGTCAATGATCGCGAATAAATTCGCTCCTACAAAAGCCGGCCCGGTAGCGGATGGATGTGGCGGCACGGTTTGTAGGAGCGGATTTATCCGCGAAGGGCGGCAGGCACCGAGACCGTGATGATCGCGAATAAATTCGCTCCTACAAAAAGCCGACCCTGCACCGTGTGGATGTGAATCCATGTTCTGTAGGAGCGGATTTATCCGCGAAGGGCGGCAGGCACGGGGACGTCGATGATCGCGAATAAATTCGCTCCTACAAAAAGCCGGCCCGGCAGCGGATGGATGCTGGACGGTTGGCGGGGGCGTGATCGTTTCTATGGTTTGTCAGCCGCCTTCCACAGTACCTCGGCAACGCCCTGGCGTCTGGCGATCAGGCGGGCGGCGACGAACAGCAGGTCGGAAAGACGGTTGACGTAAGCCAGGCCCTCGGCGCGTAGCGGCTCGACGGCGTTGAGATGCTGGCAGCGGCGCTCGGCGCTGCGGGCGAAGCTGCGGCAGACATGGGCCTGGGCGATCAGTCTCGAGCCGCCAGGCAGGATGAAGTTCTCCAGCGGTCCGACCTCGTCGTTCCAGCGGTCGATAACAGACTCCAGACGTTCGATTTCCATCGATTGCAGCGCCTGATATTCGGGCATTGCCAGCTCGCCGCCGAGATCGAACAGGCGGTGCTGGCAGGGGCTCAGCACCTCGCTGATCTCCTTGAGGCCCGGTCTGGTCGCTGCCGCTTCATCCAGATCGGCGAGCAGCAGGCCGAGCTGGCTGTTGAGCGTGTCCAGTTCGCCGATGGCGTCGATACGTGGGTGGTCCTTGCCGACTCGGCGGCCATCGGCCAGGCCGGTTTCCCCTTTGTCGCCGGTGCGGGTGTAGATCTTCGAGAGGCGAAAGCCCATGGCTCAGAGTCCTGTGTTCTCGGGCAGCGAGGCCAACGGCAGGCGCAGGGTGAAGCAGGTGCCCTGGCCCGGCGTGGAGTGCACCTCCATCTGCCCCTTGTGATTGTTGGTGACGATGAAATAGGAAACCGCCAGGCCGAGGCCGGTGCCCTGGCCGACCTCCTTTGTGGTGAAGAACGGCTCGAAGATGCGCTTGCGCACCGCTTCGTTCATGCCTGTGCCGTTGTCTTCCACCTGAACTTCCGCCCAGTTGCCGGCTTGCCGGGTGCGCAGAATGATGCGGCCGGGCTCGGCCTCGTCGTCGCGCTGATGGATGGCCTGGGCGGCGTTCTTCAGCAGGTTGAGCAGCACCTGCTCCAGTTCGTTGGCGGTACCGGCCACTGGCCCCAGCATCGGGTCGAACTGGCGCACGATCTCCAGGGTTCTGAAATCGAAGCTGTCGGCCAGATCGAAGTCATTGCCGGCGATATCCAGAGCCTGATCGATCAGCGCTGGCAGGTCGCAGGGCGAGAGCTGGCGGTCGCTGCGCCGGCTGAAACTGAGCATGTGGCTGACGATCTTGGCGGCGCGCTGGCCGGCCTGCTGGATGCCGTCGAGCAGGCGCGGTATCTCGCGCGCCGTCATGTAGTGCTGGATGACGGCCAGGCTGACGCCAGCCTGCTCGGCCTGTTCGAGGTTTTTTTCCAGGTCCGGTGACAGGCGTCGGCGAATGTTCTGCACGTTGTGCAGGATGGCGCCGAGCGGGTTGTTGATCTCGTGCGCCATGCCCGCGGCCAGGCCGCCGACCGACAGCATCTTCTCCGACTGCACCATCATTTCCTCGAGGGCCAGGCGCTGAGTGATGTCGTCGATACGGATCACCACACCGCGCCCGGCGCTGCCCATCAGCGGATAGAAGGTCAGCGCGTAGTGGTGGGGATCCTCGCCCTTGTGCCAGGTCACGCGCTCGATCTTTTCCACCCTGTGCTGTTCGGCGGTGTGCTTGAGTTGCGAGAGAAACGGCTTGAGCGGTGGGAATGCGAGAAAGAACGGCTGGTTCAGCGCCTCCTCCAGGCGCGTGCCGGACAGGGCGCTGGCCTCCTGATTCCATTGCGTCACGTAGAGCTGTTCGTCGAGGGCGATCAGCGCCGAAGGCATGGAGTCGATGATGCTGTTGAGGTAGTTCTGAAAACCGGTGAGCTTTTTCTCGATCTTGCTGCGCACCTGTACTTCCAGCTCCAGCTTGCGATTGGAGTGGCGGGTTTCCTCGGCCAGGCTCTGCGCCTGGTCGAAGGCCTGCTGGGCGTCGTCGCGGGCGCGCTTGAGCTGCTGCTCGCGTGCCTCCATACGCATCAGCATGGTGTTGAAGGCGTCGGCCAGGCTGCCGATTTCATCCTGATTGCCGCGATTGGCACGCAGTGCATAGTTCTCTTCGCGGGTGACCTGGCGTGAGAGCTCTTCCAGACGACGGATGGGTTTGGTCACCAGGCGTTTGATCTGTTTGGCCACCAGCAGCCAGAGCAGCACGCTGAAGGCCAGGATGACCAGGCTGGCGGTCAGGGTACCAGTATAGAACGCGCCAGGCAGCTCGCTGGAGGCGACCAGCAACAGCGCTCCGGGGCGGCCGCTTGGATGCGGCAGCTCGACCAGCAGGTTGGTACGAAAGGCGGTTACACGCCAGTTCTGCAGTTCGTCGAGCTCCTGCGGCAGTTGCAGTTTTTCACCGCGCTGCAACTGCGCCACGCTGTTGCCGTTGCCGTCGTAGATCACCGCGGCACGCAGCGGCGCGTATTCGTCCAGGCGTTTTAGCAGTGCTTCGGCCGAGTCCGGCGAGCGCAGCGCCTGCGCGCTCAGCGCCGGGCTGGCGATGAGCCGGCCGAGGGTGTGCAGGGCCTGTGGCGCCATGCTCTCCTGAGTGATCCAGTAGGCCGCGCTGATGAAGGCCAGGTTGGCCACCAGCATCACCGCGGCGAGCAACACCAGCAGCGCGGCGAGCAGTTTGCGGCCAACCGGCAGGTTTTCCAGGCGCTGACGCAGTCTCATGAGGTTATCGCTGTGGTGAATGAAAACGGCAGGTTAGCGCGCCGGGGCAGCCATTGCCACGGCCTGGGCCGCTAGTTCACAGGCAAGCCGCGTGCTTGCAGGTGACCGAGCAGGCGTTGTTGCAGGTGCTGCAGGTGCGGCAGATGCAGCTGATGGCGCTGCGCCGCGGCGCAGGCGTAGCCCAGCAGATAGCTGATCTCGGTGCGGCGACCCTGGGCTACGTCCTGATGCATGGACGAGTAGTTCGCCGCGGTGGCGTGAATCACTCGCCGTACTTCCTCGAGCAGATCTTCCGCCGCAGCCGGTTGACCACAGCGCTGCAGCAGCTCGGCGAGTTCGGCGCATAGGGTGGCGACCTCGGCCGGATGTTCGGCCAGGCCGCCGTTGCGGCAGTCGTGCAATACGGTGAGCGGGTTGATCGCGCAATTGAGCGCGAGCTTGCGCCACAGGCGCGCGAGGATGTCCGGGCTCCACTGGTGGGCGATGCCGGCGCGCTGCAGCTCGTTCAGCCAGGTGGGCGGCTGCGGATTGCCTGGGTCGCCCAGCCAGTTGTGGCCATGTCCGGCGAACTCCACCTGGAAGTCGGCAGGACGAAAGGCGCCTTCGGTACTGGAGACGAACAGGCAGCGCTGGCCGGGTAAACGTTGCGCGACCTCATCCTGGCTGCCCAGGCCATTTTGCAACAGCAGCAACTCGGCACCCGGGGCCAGACGCGTGGCGATACTGGTCACCGCGTCCTGCGCGTCATAGGCCTTGCAGGCGAGCAGCAGGCGTTGGATTGGCGTGTCCGTCTGTGGCAGTTCCGCGGCAATCGCGTACTGCTGGGCCTGGCCCGCTTCGATCAGCGTCAGGCCACCGGCCTGGCGATAGGCATCGAGGCGTTGCCGGTTGCGCAGGATCAGCCTGACCGGCAAGCCGGCGCGGGCCAGGCGAGTGGCCCAGAGGCTGCCGAGGCTGCCGGCGCCGAGGATGTGCCAGGTCACGGCAGGGGCAGGCGCATGGCGGCGACCCGGCCGCTGGCGTAGGACTCTGCGAGCAATTTGTCCGCGTGCTGGATCAGTTGCTCGGGGTCGGTTGGCAGCGCCTTGGCGTCCAGCCCGACCAGGCTGATACCGGCCTTGAGGGTGATGAAGCCCTCGCTGGTCTTGAACGCCTTGAGATTCAGTCCTTCATGCAGGCGTTTGAAGCTGCTCGGCGAGCATTCGTGCAGGTCTTCGAGCAGGGTGATCAGGCCGAAGTGGTTGTCATCCAGGCGGGTCAGCACGTCCAGTGGCCGCACCAGTTGCTGCAGGCGGCGCGCGACGCCGTGCAGCAGCTCATTGAAGAACCGGTCGCCATACTGGCTGCGCAGCTGCCCGGCATCCTGCAGGCCGATCAGCAGGTAGCACACGGCGCCGCCGCGCGATTCGATCTGGCGCAGGCTGTCGCCGAGCTTCTGGCGCAGGTAGCGCGGGTTGCCCAGGCCGGTGAGCGGGTCGACCAGATTGCGCCGCTCCAGGCTGGCAATGTTCTGCGTCAGCATGCGGTTCTCGTGCAGCAGGCGCTGCAAGGTATTGCACAGCCGGTCGGCGGCGTAGACGCGTGGCACCAGTTGCTCGTTCATCGCCGCCTTGCTGATGAAGTCATCGACGCCACGGTCGAAGGCTTCGCCGAGGACGTTTTCGCCTTCCTTGCCGGTCAGCAGGATGATGTAGGTGTAGTGATCGGCCGTCTCGTCCAGTTGGCGCACCCGCGCGGTCAGCTCCAGGCCGTCGATCTCGGGCATCAGCCAGTCGGCCAGCAGTACGCTGGCCGGGCGCTGCTCCAGCAACTGCAGCGCTTCGCTGGCGCTGCTGGCGAAGCGCACGTCCTGGTAGCCGGCCTGGCTCAGGGCACGACCGATCATGGCACTGGAAAACTTGGCGTCGTCCACCACCAGGATGCTGAGATGGGGGTTGGGCATGGTGCAGGCTCGCAGGCAGAGAGGAAGGACGCCAAGCGGCGTATATCAGACTGGGTATAATGGGCCCGCCAAAGTTATCGTCAAGTCAGGCGCGCTCACTCCGTGAAGAGGATCGCGCCGTCCATCAGGAGCCCACTCATGCCTTCGTTCGACGTCGTGTCTGAACTGGACAAACACGAACTGACCAATGCGGTCGACAACGCCATCAAGGAACTCGACCGCCGTTTCGACCTGCGCGGCAAGTGCAGCATCGAGAGCAAGGACAAGGCGCTGACCTTGACTGCCGAAGCCGAGTTCATGCTCGAGCAGATGCTCGACATCGTGCGCAGCAGCCTGATCAAGCGCAAGATCGACTGCCAGTGCATGGAAACCAAGGAACCTTACGCCTCCGGCAAGGTGATGAAGCAGGAAGTCACCTTCCGCGAGGGCATCGACAAGGAGCTGGCGAAGAAGATCGTCGCCCACATCAAGGACGCCAAGCTCAAGGTGCAGGCCGCCATCCAGGGCGAGCAGGTGCGTGTCACCGGCAAGAAGCGCGATGACCTGCAGGAGGCCATCGCCCATCTGCGTGGTCACGAATTCGGCATGCCGCTGCAGTTCAATAACTTCCGCGATTGAATGGGTGATTGAACCCGCGCGTCTGCCCGGCGTCGCATTCATCATGCCCATAACGCCATGGCTGTAGGCGCAGCCATGGCGTTGTCGTTTCGCCCCAACCAAGGAGCAATCCCTATGGATCTCAATGCTGAAATCGATCAGCTCCTGCGTGAATCGCAAACGTGGATCCCTCTGATCATGCAATACAGCAGCAAGCTGCTGTTGGCCCTGGTAACCCTGCTGATCGGCTGGTGGTTCATCAATCGTCTGACCGGCAATATCAGCAAGCTGCTGGCTGCGCGCAAGGCCGATCCGGCGCTGCAGGGCTTCATTGGCAGCATGGCCAATATCATCCTCAAGGTGCTGCTGATCATCAGCGTGGCCTCGATGGTCGGCGTGGAAACCACGTCCTTCATCGCTGCGATCGGTGCGGCAGGCCTGGCGATTGGTCTGGCCTTGCAGGGCAGCCTGGCGAACTTCGCTGGCGGTGTGTTGATCCTGCTGTTCCGCCCGCTGCGTATTGGTGACTGGATCGAGGCTCAGGGCGTGATGGGCACGGTCGACAGCATTCAGATCTTCCATACCGTGCTGCGTACCGGCGACAACAAGACGGTCATCGTGCCGAACGGCAACCTGTCCAACGGCATCATCACCAACTACAACCGTCAGCCGACGCGCAAGGTAGTGTTCGATGTGGGCGTTGATTACGAGGCCGATCTGCAGGCAGCCCGTGAAGTGTTGCTGGAGCTGGCACAGGACGAGCGCGTGCTCAGGGAACCTGCGCCGGTTGTGGTAGTGAGCGCCCTGGGTGACAGCGCCATTACCGTGTCCCTGCGTCTTTGGGTCGATACGCCCAACTATTGGGATGTGATGTTCATGCTCAACGAGCAGGCCCGTGACCGACTCAAGATGCGTGGCATCGGCATCCCATTCCCGCAGCGGGTGGTGCATATGGTGCACGAGAGCGCGCCAGCCGAATAAGCGCGTCTATTGCGGCAGAACGAGACCGGCCAGGCGAGATTTGGCCGGTTTTTTTATGCCTGTTATCGAGACTGTCAGCGGTCTTGCGGCAGGTGCCGTGGCGCCTAGCTTTGTCTGCTCTGGCGCTGCCACTGCAGCAGGATCAGCAGCAGCGTCGGAATGCCCATCAGCGCCGTGGCGAGGAAGAAGTTGGCATAGCCGAGGTGCTCCACCATCACCCCGGAATAACCGCCGATCAAACGTGGCAGCAGCAGCATGATGGAGCTGAGCAGGGCGTACTGGGTGGCCGAGAACTTCAGGTTGGTCAGGCTCGACAGGTAGGCGACGAACGCCGAGGTGGCCAGGCCGGCGCTGAAATTGTCGCAACTGATGGTGACGATCAGCATGTTCAGGTGCGGCCCCATGCCCACCAGCAGCATGAACAGCAGATTGGTCGCGGCCGACGCCGCCGCGCCGATCAGCAGGATCGGCATGATGCCGAAGCGCACGATCAGCAGACCGCCGACACCTGCGCCGAGCAGGGTCATCACCAGGCCGAAGACCTTGCTGACGCTTGCGATCTGCTCCTTGGTGAAGCCCTGGTCGATGTAGAACACATTGGCCATCACGCCCATTACCGTGTCGGACAGGCGATAGGTGGCGATCAGGCTCAGCAGCAGCAACGCCTGCCAGCGATAACGCACGATGAAGTCGTTGATCGGTGTGAGCACAGGGGCCATGCCGCCCCAGAACAGGCTGGATATCGACAGGCCGGTGAGCAGGGTATAGAGCAGTGCGCGAAGGAAGGCTCGGTCGTAATACAGCAGCTCCTGCAGGCTCATCTGGCCCTGGAACAGCAGTGGCAGGTCGCTTTCGTAGAACTGGGTGACCATCGCCGGAATGGAAATCAGCAAAATGATCAGCAGCAGCACGGAAAGCAGCTGGTGGAAGAAACCGTATTTCGCCGCGGCGGTTTTCAGCACCGGCGCCAGCCCGCCCCAGAACAGGCCAGAGGCGCACACGCAGGCCAGGGTGCTGTAGAGCATGGCGCGCAGGAAGGCGCGGTCGTTGTAGAGCAGCTCCTGCATGCTGACATCGCCGAGCAGCATGAGCATCAGGTCGCTCTGGTAGAACTGGATGAACATGGTCGGCACGGCGATGACCAGTACGATCACCGCGAGGATCGCCAGCAACTGATGAAAGAAGCCGTGCTTGGGCGGTGGGACATGAATGTGTGGCGGCGCCGGTGGCTCACGCATCCACAGCGAGGTAAGCAGCCCAGGCAGCATGAGCAGGGCGAAGACCAGGTAGGTGCCGGTCCAGGCGCCGAACTGGTAATCCTTGGCGGTCGAGCCGAAGCCTTCGGCGAAGTACAGCGCACCGGCGGTGGCCAACAGTGCGGCGACGCGGTAGCCGGTCATGTACGCGGCGGCCAGCGCAGCCTGATGTTCGTCGCCGAGGATTTCCAGGCGGTAGGCGTCGACGGCGATGTCCTGGGTGGCCGAGGCGAAGGCCACCAGCACGGCGAGGGCGATCAGCGAGGACAGGTGCGTTTGCGGGTCGTAATTGGCCATGCCGATCAGGCCAATGGCGACCAGGCCTTGCGAAAGCACCAGCCAGGAGCGACGGCGGCCGAGCTTGCCGAGCAGCGGCAGGCGCCACTGGTCGAGCATCGGCGCCCACACCCACTTGAAGGCGTAGGCCAGGCCGATAAGGCTGGCGAAACCGATGGTCTCGCGCGCCACACCGGCTTCGCGCAGCCATACCGAAAGGGTCGAGAACACCAGCATGTAGGGCAGGCCGGCGGCGAAACCCAGAAGCAGAAGAGCCAGTGTGGCGGGGTTGGCATAGGTGGCGAGGGCTTCTCGCCAGGATTTGCGTGGCATCAGGCTCGAATCTGGGCAGGGGTGGTTCGTAGGGCGCACTCTAACTGCTGTGCTCCATCGGGCGCCAGCCGTGACGACGCATATCCACACGTTCGTTCAGGATGCTGATGCCTTCTGCACGCAGGCGCGCGCGTTGTTCCGCGCCAGAAGGGCTCCCGGCCGCCAGACTGAGGCGCCCGCCCGCGGCGATTACCCGGTGCCAGGGCAGGGTGGTGCCGTCGGGCAACTGGCTCAGCGTGCGGCCGACCCAGCGCGCTGCACGACCAAGGCCGGCCAGTTGCGCCAGCTCGCCATAGCTGACGACCTTGCCTTGCGGCACCTGCGCCAACACCAGGTACAGCGCTTCGCGGCGCGCCTCCACGCTTGCCGGTGGCGATGCCGGCCATGCAGACTCTGGCGGTTTCGTCTTGCCCATAGGGTGTGCCCTCATCATGCGCGTACTGATCGCCTTGTTCCTGTTTACCCTGGCAGCCCCGCTCTGGGCCGATACCGTATGGTTGAACAACGGTGATCGCCTGAGCGGCGAGATCATCCTGCTCGATGGCGGCAAGCTGGCGCTGAAGACCAAATACGCCGGCCAGGTGCTGATCGACTGGAAGGATATCGATACCCTCAGTTCGGACAAGCCCCTGCTGGTACGGCGCAGCGGTTTCGACAGCGAGCGCAGCGAAAGGTTGGCCGCGGCCGGAGCGGGCATGGTCCGGGTGCAGGGAGAGCGCGAGTACACCCTGCCTCTAGCAGAGATCAAACGCTTGGTGCCGCCACGGCCGCTGCTGGAGGATCACCTCTGGGAGGGCAACCTAGACGCCAAGCTGGACATGAAGCGCAACCAGAACGATGTCGATGAGTGGAAGCTCAAGGGCAATACCCGTTTTGAGCACGGCCGCTGGCGTCATGTGCTCAGCGGCGAGCTGGAGCGCGAAACCAAGAACGACAGAAAGGTCGAGGACAATTGGGAGCTGGAGTACGACCTTGATCGCTTTTTCACCGAACACTGGTTCTGGCGGGTCGGGGTTGAGCAAGCCGAGGATGAGTTCGAGACGGTCGATCGCCAGCGCATCGCCGGTACTGGCCCCGGCTATCGCTTTTGGGACGATGAACTGGGGCGCTTTGATCTGATCGGCCAGGTCAACCGCGTGCGCCTGGAGTCGCAGCTCGCCGACCTGGCCTTCAACACCACATCGCTGGAGCTGGACTACAAGCGCTTGCTTTGGGGCACACGGCTGGAGTTTTACGCTAACGCCGAATTGCAGATTCCGCATGTCGATGAGATCGACTACGTGCTCGATAGCGAGTTCGGTCTGCGCTACCGACTCAATCAGTGGGCGCGGCTGTCGCTCCTGTATGAACTGGATCAATTGCGGGGGCAGGGGCAGACCGTTTCAGATCGACATTATCTGATCGGTATTGGCGTGGGCTGGTGAAGTCGTCCGGCGGAATTGCCGCCCAACGGAAAAACCTGAACTCTAGCTGTCTGGATCGGTCAGCTGTTGCTCTGGCGCCGGGCTTGCGGATAATGCCCGGCTTTCGCTCACGAACCTCTATATCTCCCTTATGCCTCGCTCTACATCGCTGTCCCTGCTCGGGTTGAGCATCGCCTTGTGCAGTTCAGTTACCTTCGCCGATACCGTCTGGTTGAAGAACGGTGATCGCCTGACTGGCACCATCCGCTTCTTCGACGGCAGCAAGCTGTTGCTGGAGACCGACTTCGGCGGCTCCATCCCGCTGGACTGGAAGAAGATCGCCACCCTGGAAAGCGAGCATGAGCTGCTGGTCAAGCTCGGCCCCGTAGATGGTGAGCGCGCCAAGTCGCTGCTGGCCGCCGAGCCCGGCAAGGTGACGCTGGCCAATGGCGAGGCGCCCAAGACCATCGAACTGACGCAGATCGAGCAGATCATGAAGCCCAAGCCGTTGGTGGAAGATTTCACCTGGAAGGGCAATATCGATCTCGGTCTGGACTACAAGCGCGGCGAGCGCGATTCCGACGATTACGATGTCGATCTGAAGACCCAGGCCCGTCACGGTCTTTGGCGGCACAATGCGCTCGCCGATTACAATCGCGAGTTGAAGGATGACGTCGTCAGCACCGACAACTGGAGCGCCGAATACGCGCTCGATCGCTTCCTTACCGAGAAATGGTTCTGGCAGGGGCGCTTCGAATACAAGCGCGACCGCATCGAGGAAGTGGAGCGTCAGCGCACCCTCGGTACCGGCCCTGGTTACCAGTTCTGGGATGACGAGCTGGGTGCCTTCTCCATTGCCACCCTGGCCAACCGCAGCGACTACCGCTACAGCAATGGCGAACAGGATCGCTTCTACGCCATGAGCGTGAAGTGGGACTACAACCGCTATCTGGTCGGCAAGACCGTCGAATTGTTCAGCGTCGGCGAAGTCGGTCGTCCGCTAAGCGGTGCGGCCGATTACAGCCTGGATGCCGAGATCGGCCTGCGCTACAAGGTGACCGACTGGGCTTCGCTGAACGTGAAAGCCGAGAAGGACATGGTCAGCGGCGCCGAGGGTGACCTGGATGAAACCCGCTACACCCTGGGCTTCGGCGTTGGCTGGTAAGTCGTAACGCCGTGCAGACGAAAAAAGCCCGCGATGATCGCGGGCTTTTTCATTGGGCGACGGAATCAGGCTTCTTCCACTTCCCGCTTGCGCCAGCTGGCGCTGCCCGGCAATACCAGATTGAGCAGCAGGGCGCTGATCGCGCACAGGGATATCCCCGACAGGGCGAATTCCTTGCCGCCAATGACCATGCCGCCGATGCCGAACACCAGGGTCACCGAAACGATGATCAGGTTACGCGCTTCGGACAGATCGACCTGGTGACGAATCAAAGTGTTCAGGCCGACCACGGCGATGGAGCCGAACAGCAGGCAGAGAATGCCGCCCATCACCGGTACCGGAATGCTCTGCAGGGCCACGCCGAACTTGCCGATAAAGGCCAGGGCGATGGCGAATACCGCAGCCCAGGTCATGATCTTCGGGTTGTAGCTCTTGGTCAGCATCACCGCGCCGGTAACTTCGGCATAGGTGGTATTGGGCGGGCCACCGAACATGCCGGCGGCCGAGGTGGCGAGTCCATCACCAAGCAGGGTGCGGTGCAGCCCGGGGTTCTTGACGAAGTTCTTGCCGGTGACGTTGCCGATGGCGACCACGCCGCCGATGTGCTCGATGGCTGGCGCCAGAGCCACGGGCACCATGTACAGAATGGCGCCCCAATGCAGCTCCGGTGCGATGAAGTTGGGCACGGCGAGCCAGGAGGCCTGGCTCACGGCGGTGGTGTCGATCACGCCGAGCACGGCGGCGATGGCGCAACCAACCGCGATACCGGCGAGGATCGGCACCAGGCGAAAGATGCCGCTGCCCAGCACGGCCACCAGCAGGGTGGTGATCAAAGCTGGCATCGAGATCATCATCGCGGTTTTGTACGGCACCAGCTCGACGCTACCGTCACCGGCCTTGCCCATGGCCATGTTCACCGCGACCGGCGACAACGCCAGGCCGATGGAAATGATCACCGGCGCGATCACCACAGGGGGCAATAGCCGGTCGATGAAGTTGGGACCGCGCAGTTTGACCAACAGCGAAAGCAGGATGTAGACCAGACCGGCGGCGATCACACCGCCCATCACGGCAGGCAGGCCGAACTCGCCCTTGGCTGCCAGGATCGGCGCGATGAAGGCGAAGCTGGAGGCGAGGAAAACCGGAACCTGACGCTTGGTCACCAGCTGGAACAGCAGGGTGCCGATACCCGCGGTGAACAATGCCACGTTGGGGTCCATGCCGGTGATCAGCGGCATCAGCACCAGGGCGCCGAAGGCCACGAAGAGCATCTGTGCGCCGGCAATGCCCTGGCGCCACAGCGGATCGTTGAAGTCCGTCTGCGACATGTCAGGCGTCCTTCTGCTTGGTGCCGAAGATCTTGTCGCCGGCATCACCCAGCCCCGGAATGATGTAGCCGTGCTCGTTCAGACGCTGGTCGACGGAGGCGGTGAAGATGGTCACGTCCGGGTGAGCCTGCTCGACCGCCTTGATGCCCTCGGGGGCGGCGACCAGTACCATGGCGCGAATGTCCTTGCAGCCGGCTTTTTTCAGCAGGTCGATAGTGGCGACCATCGAGCCGCCGGTGGCCAGCATCGGGTCGATGATCAGGGCCAGACGCGAGTCGATTTCCGGTGCGAGCTTCTCCAGGTAGGTGTGCGCCTCGAGGGTTTCCTCGTTGCGCGCGACGCCCACGGCGCTGACCTTGGCACCGGGAATCAGGCTGAGCACGCCATCGAGCATGCCGATGCCGGCACGCAGGATGGGCACAACGGTGATCTTCTTGCCGGCGATCTTCTCGACCTGCACGGTGCCGGCCCAGCCTTCGATGTTGTAGGCTTCCAGCGGCAGGTCATTGGTGGCTTCATAAGTCAGCAGGGCGCCCACTTCCTGGGCCAGCTCACGGAAATTCTTGGTGCTGATATCGGCGCGGCGCATCAGGCCGATCTTGTGACGGATCAGCGGGTGGCGGATCTCGCGAGTGGGCATGGGCTGGGATCTCCAACGGGGCTCTGGGAAAAATCGCGTTAGATTAAAGCATTGCTCATGCCAAGTGGTGGGTGATTGATAAGTCACGACGTCCGGCATGGCGCATCGGCTACGCTGGTCTGCCGATACTTGGCAAGCGCTGCACGGGTCTGTACCTTTGCCCGCTTTTATTTGACGAGTCGATCAGCTTTCAGGTCGCTCGCCGCCATTCATCAGCCCGATCAAGAGAGAGTCTCATCATGTCCGCCGATCTCGCGCACATTCGCCAAGTCATGGCGGAAGCCGACTGCCTGTACACCGAAGCCGAGGTGGAAGCGGCCATCGACAAGGTCGCCAGCCAGATCAACGGCGAGCTGGCCGAGCGCAACCCGGTGGTGTTCTGCGTGATGAACGGCGGCCTGATCTTTTCCGGCAAGCTGCTGACCAAGCTGAACTTCCCGCTTGAGGCGTCCTACCTGCACGCGACCCGTTACCGCAACGAAACCAGCGGTGGCGAACTGTTCTGGAAAGCCAAGCCGGAAGTGTCGTTCATCGACCGCGACGTGCTGATCATCGATGACATTCTCGATGAAGGGCACACTCTCGGTGCGATCATCGATTTCTGCCACCATGCCGGCGCACGTGCCGTGCATACCGCGGTGCTGATCGACAAGTATCACGACCGCAAGGCACGTCCCGACCTGAAGGCCAATTACGTAGGCCTGCAGTGCATCGATCGCTACATCTTCGGTTACGGCATGGACTACAAGGGCTACTGGCGCAACGCCGCCGGCATCTTCGCGGTCAAGGGGCTGTAAGCCGCGCCTGTTTGTAGGAGCGAGCTTTGCTCGCGATCTTGGGCCATGACGAGGCCGTGTGCGCCGCGCATCGGTCTTTTCCGTGCGCATGGCGCACGACGCCTACCCGGGGTGCGCCGCTTCCGGCGCACCATCCAGCCAGCGCAGGGCTTTCTCCCGCGCCTGCGGCAAATCATGAACGTAAGCCAACTGCCCGGCGCGTCGGTGAATGCCGGCGCGGCGCAGTTGCAGGCGCACCTGCGCCGAGGGGCCGCTGAGAATCAGGGCGATGCCCTGCTGGCGATAGTCACGCAGCACATTGTCCAGCGCGGCGATGGCGGTCATGTCCAGCAGCGGCACCGCGCTGATGTCGACGATCACGACTCGCACCCCCGGGGTGAAGCGACGCAGCACGCTCAGCGCCTTTTCGGCCGCGCCGAAGAACAGTGGGCCGCGGATGGCGTAGGCCAGCACATGCTCGGGCAGGTCCTGCAGCGCCTCGCGCTGATGCCGATTCAGTGCCGCGGTATCGGTCAGTTCGCTCATACGCTTGATGAACAAGCCGGCCGCCAGCAGCAGGCCGACGCCCACGGCAAGCACCATATCGAACAGCACCGTCAGCACCAGGCAGGTGAGCAGCACCAGCACATCGCTGCGCGGGGCGATGCGCAGGGTGTGGGCGACATGCTGCGGCTCGCTCATGTTCCACGCCACCATCAACAGCAGCGCGGCCAGAGCCGCCATCGGCAGGTAGCTGAACAGCGGCGCGAGCAGCAGAATCGCCGCCAGTACCACGCCGGCGTGAACCAGCGCCGCCAGTGGGGAAAACGCGCCGGCACGCACGTTGGCTGCCGTACGGGCTATGGCCGCAGTGGCGGTGATGCCGCCGAAGAACGGCGCAGCCAGATTGCCCAGGCCCTGGCCGATCAACTCGGCGTTGGGATCATGCTTGCTGCCGGTCATGCCATCGGCCACCACCGCGCACAGCAATGACTCGATGGCGCCGAGCATGGCAATGGCGAAGGCCGGGGCGAGCAACTGGCGGATCAGCTCGAACGACAATACGAGCGGCTGGCCATCAGGACCCGGCAGGTTCCAGGGGAGCGCGAGGTCCGGCAGGAAAGGCGGGATGCCGGGATGCTCGATGCCATCGAGCTGATAGCTGAAGCGCTCGCCCAGTGTCGCCACCGGCATTCCCAGGTGCTCCAGCGCCAGCGCCAGTAACGCGCCGATCGCCAGGGCTACCAGATGCGCAGGGACTTTCGGCACCAGGCGCGGCCAGATCAGCAGTATCGCCAGGCACGTGGCGCCAACCAGCGTGTCGCCGGGCTGCAAGCCGGGAAGTGCACGTACCAGTAGATTCAGCTGTTCCAGCAGGTGTTGAGGCGCTTCGGCCAGGTGCAGGCCGAACAGGTCCTTGATCTGCAGAACGGCGATGACGATGCCGATACCGGCGGTAAAACCCAGCGTCACCGGGTAAGGCACGAATTCGATCAGGCGACCGGCGCGCAGCAGGCCCAGGCAGATCAGGATGACGCCGGCCATCAAGGTGCACAGCAGTAATCCGCCGAGTCCGTACTGTTGGGTGATTGGCAGCAGAATCACCACGAAGGCCGCAGTGGGGCCGGATATGTTGAAGCGCGAGCCGCCGCACAATGCGATCAAGGGTGCGGCGATCAGGACGGTATAAAGACCGTGCTGCGGCGCCACGCCTACGGCGATGGCCAGCGCCATGGCCAGCGGGATGGCGATGATGCCGACCGTCAGGCCAGCGCTCAGATCCCCGCGCAGGGCCTTCCAGGAATAGCCCACACGCAGGGTCTGGCGCCAGGCGGCGAACAGCGGTAACGATGGACGTGACATGCTGGCTCCCTAATGGCTTGCCGCATTATAGGGGGCGGTTTGCGTGTCGCGGCATGACCTAGGTCGGCTGTCGCGTCGATTGTTCGCGTGTTAGCGTGCCCGGCTGCGCGTTGAGCCGCGCGCGGCGCGGCGGTAAACTGCCGGCCCTCTGTAATGCTGGCGGGAGCGGGCGATGCGTAAAGACAAGAAGCAGGTGATTGGCGAAGAAATCAGCGATGACTCGATCAAGCTGTTCCTTGCGGTGGAACCAGCGGACGCCACGCCGCCTTCGCTGCACAAGCTGGTCAAGGCATACCGCGGTCTGCGCGTCGATGACTTCGAGCGTTTCGTGGGTTTCTTCAAAGCCGAAGGTTACGACCTCTTTGCCACCGATGCGCAGGGTAATGATTTCATTGCGCTGATTCAGGATCAGCGCAACGCCGAGCCTTATATCGAAGTGATCAAGGCCGCTCGCGGCTGATCTGTTCTGATAATGAAAATGCCCGCTCTCCTTTGAGGAGGCGGGCATTTTTTGCTTTTATGCAGGCGCTGACTGCTACTCGTGGGAGCGGGCCAGGCTGTTTGTGGGAGCGGACTTGTCCGCGAATCGTTGCAGCAGAGGCTTCGTGATCAAGACCGCTCCCACGGGGAACGGGTAAGCCGGCAGACCAAGGGGCGGGTCGAGCTCAGGCTTTTTGTAGGAGCGGGTTTGTCCGCGAATCGCGGCAGCAAAAGCTTCGCGGTCAAGACC
>NZ_DJSX01000001.1:0-30719 GCF_002439135.1 Pseudomonas sp. UBA6323
GGGCGCCCATGCCCCGCACGCTCGCGCAACTGATCGACGGCCAATGGCTGCCAAGCCAGGCCACGGACCTGATCGAAGTCACCGACCCGGCCACCCAGGAAGTGATCGCCCTCGCCCCCAGAGCGACCACCGAGGAGATAGAAGCCGCGGTAGTCGGTGCGCAACAGGCCTTCCTCACCTGGCGCGAGGTGCCGGTATCGGAGCGCGCCCGCCTGATGCTGCGCTACCAGCATCTGCTCAAGGAACATCACGACGAGCTGGCGGAGATTCTTGCGGCGGAAACCGGCAAGACCTTCGCCGATGCCAAGGGTGACGTGTGGCGCGGTATCGAGGTGGCCGAGCATGCGGCCAACATCGCCAGCCTGATGATGGGCGAGACGGTGGAGAACGTCGCCCGCGAGATCGACACTGCCAGCTGGATCCAGCCGCTCGGCGTGTGCGTCGGCATCACCCCGTTCAACTTCCCGGCGATGATCCCACTGTGGATGTTTCCGCTGGCCATCGCCTGCGGCAATACCTTCATCCTGAAACCGTCCGAACAGGACCCGATGACACCCAATCGCCTGGCCGAGCTATTCCTCGAGGCTGGAGCTCCGGCCGGCGTGCTGCAGGTGCTGCATGGAGGTCGCGAACAGGTCGACGCCCTGCTGGTACATCCGGCCGTGCGCGCGGTGTCCTTCGTCGGCTCGGTTACGGTGGGCCAGCACGTCTATCGCACCGGCACCCAGCACCTGAAGCGTGTGCAAGCCTTCGCCGGTGCCAAGAACCATATGGTGATCATGCCGGACGCGCCCAAGGATCAGGTCATCAGCAACCTGCTCGGTGCCAGCTGCGGCGCTGCAGGTCAACGCTGCATGGCGATCAGCGTGGCGGTGTTCGTCGGCGAGTCGAAACAGTGGATCGACGAGTTGGCGACGCAGATGGCCGCGCTGCGCCCAGGCCACTGGCAGGACACGGGTGCAGCCTACGGCCCGCTGATCAGCCCACAGGCACGCCAGCGCGTACTGAGCCTGATCGATGAAGGCAAGGCGGAAGGCGCCGAGTGCCTGCTCGACGGTTCGCAATGCACGGTGGCCGGCTACCCCGACGGCAATTGGGTTGGCCCGACCCTGTTTCGCGGCGTGACGGCGAAGATGAGTCTGTACCGCGAGGAAATCTTCGGCCCGGTGCTGGTGTGCATGGAGGTGGACAGCCTCGAGGAGGCCATCGAACTGGTCAACGCCAGCCCGTATGGCAACGGCACCAGCCTGTTCACCCGTTCTGGTGGCGCCGCGCGGCATTTCCAGCATGCTGTGGAAGTCGGCCAGGTGGGCATCAACGTACCGATCCCGGTGCCGCTGCCGTTCTTCTCCTTCACCGGCTGGAAGGGCTCGTTCTACGGCGACCTGCACGCTTACGGCAAACAGGCGGTGCGTTTCTATACCGAGACCAAGACGGTGACCAGTCGCTGGTTCGACGACACCCCGCTCGGCGACGGACCGAACATGACCATTCAACTGAAATGAGAACGGCGTTCTTATTAGACGAAAAGACGATCACGAGAACTGGACAAGCGGCGTAAAAGACTCTTTGCAGAACAAAAACAAGGAGAACTGCAATGCGCCAACTGTCTGCCATCCTGGCCCTGTGGGCCGGAATCACTGCCTGTGTGCAGGCTGCCGAGCCCATTACCCTCGGCCTCAACTACCCGCGCACCGGACCATACAAGGAGGAGGGATTGGCGCAAATGCGTGGAGCCCTGCTGGCCATCGACGAGATCAACGCTCAGGGCGGTGTACTGGGGCGGCCCTTGCGCCTGTCCAGCAAGGACACCGCCTCGCGTCCGGCCAAAGCAGAGAGAAACGTCGACAAGCTGGCTGCCGAGGGCGCTGCGATGCTCTTCGGCGGTTCTTCCAGCGCGGTCGCCATTGCCGCCGGCAAGCGCGCCAAGGAGCACGGCTTGCTGTACTTCGGCACCCTCACCTACTCCAACGACACCACCGGCAAGGACGGCCACCGCTACATGTTCCGCGAGTGCAACAACGCCTGGATGAGTGCCAAGGTACTCGGCCAGTATCTGAGCAAGACCTTGCCGAACAAGCGCAATTTCTATGTCACCGCCGACTACACCTGGGGCCACACTACCGAAGCCTCACTACGTCAGGCTACCGCCAGCGTCGACGCTGGCCAGCATGCTGGTGTACGCATCCCCTTCCCCGGTGCACGCCTGGCCGACTACACCGATGCCTTGACCCAGGCCGCATCGAGCGATGCCGACATCCTCGCCCTGGTGCTGTTCGGCGAGGACCTGGTACGTGCCATGCGCATCGCCCATGACCTGGGCCTGACTTCGCGCATGCAGATCATTGCGCCGAATCTGACTCAGAGCATGGTCGAACAGGCCGGCCCCAATCTGATGCAGGGTGTGATCGGCACCGAGCCTTGGACCTGGCGCGTGCCGGCGCTGGAGAAATCCGCGCGTGGCGAAGCATTCGTCCAGTCCTTCAAGACCCGCTACGAAATGTACCCGTCCAGCTCCGCCGCCTCTGCCTACAGCATCGTCCAGCAATGGGCCGATGCCGCCAAGCGTGCCAACAGCCTGGACAGCGAAGCGCTTATCAAGGCGCTGGAAGGTCATCGCTACACCCTGCTTAAAGACGAACAGCAATGGCGCGCCTTCGACCACCAGAACCTGCAGACGGTCTACGCGGTGAAGGTGAAGCCGCGCGACGAGGTACTCAAGGACCCGCTGAAACAGGACTACTTCGAAATCGTCGACCGCCTCGACGCCAGCAGTGCGCTGCCCAGCCTTGCCGAATGGCAGGCCGAGCGGCGGGCAGGCGGCCAACCCCTGACCTTGCAATGAGATGCCATGGACTTCGAACTCAGTGATGAACAACGCCTGCTCACCGACAGCGCCCGTGCTTTCGCCGCGCGGGAACTGGCGCCCCATGCCGCGGACTGGGACCGTGAACATCACTTCCCGCTGGACGTGATCCGCCGCGCA
The DNA here is from genome assembly GCF_002439135.1 of Pseudomonas sp. UBA6323. NCBI lineage: Bacteria > Pseudomonadati > Pseudomonadota > Gammaproteobacteria > Pseudomonadales > Pseudomonadaceae > Pseudomonas > Pseudomonas sp. UBA6323. The sequence goes on from NZ_DJSX01000001.1 coordinate 2,987, forward strand.
GCCGAACAGGGCTACCTGGCCCTGTATCTGCGCGAGGAGGATGGCGGCCTGGGGCTTTCGCGGCTGTCCAGCTCACTGATCTTCGAACAACTGGCAGCGGGCTGCGTGGCCACCACCGCCTACCTGACCATTCACAACATGGCCACCTGGATGCTCGCCAGCTTCGCCGACCAGGCGCTCAGGGACGCCTGGCTGCCGGGGCTGATCAGCGGCCAGTCACTGGCCTCCTACTGCCTGACCGAACCGGACGCCGGCTCCGACGCCGCCAACCTGCGTACCCGCGCGCGCCGCGAAGGTGCCGACTACGCGATCGATGGCAGCAAGTGCTTTATCTCCGGGGCCGGCAGCACCGACGTATTGATCGTCATGGCGCGCACCGGTGAGGACGGCGCCAAGGGCATCTCTTGCTTCCTGGTGCCGGCCGATGCACCGGGGGTGCGCTATGGGCGCAACGAGGACAAGATGGGCTGGAAGGCGCAGCCAACCCGCACCATCACCTTCGAGGGCGTGCGCATTCCCGCCAGCCACCGCATCGGCCCGGAAGGTGAAGGCTTCGTCTATGCCATGAAAGGCCTCGACGGCGGCCGCCTGAACATCGCCAGTTGCTCGCTCGGCGCCGCCCAGGCGGCGCTGGAGCAAAGCCTGCGCTACGCCGAAGAGCGCAAGCAGTTCGGCAAGGCGCTGAGCGAATTCCAGGCCTTGCAGTTCAAGCTGGCCGACATGCTCACCAGCCTGACCGCCAGCCGGCAAATGGTACGCCTGGCCGCGCACAAGCTCGACCATAGCCACGGCGAAGCGAGCCTGTACTGCGCCATGGCCAAGCGCTTTGCCACCGACCATTGCTTCGAGGTCTGCAACGAAGCGCTGCAACTCCATGGTGGTTACGGCTATCTGAATGACTATCCACTGGAACGCTGGGTACGTGACGCACGCGTGCACCAGATACTGGAAGGCACCAACGAGATCATGCGGGTGATCATCGCCCGCCGCCTGCTCCTACAGGGCGGCATGCTCGATCGCTTGCTGTAATTGCATTTGCCCCTCTCCCTCCGGGAGAGGGTGCCCGAGGGCTCCCCCGCCCCCTCTCCCATAAATGAATAGGGGAGAAAATTGACGAGGACTGCTATGAGCACAGCCATCGAAACCTACAAATCCGGCATCTTCGACCTGACCCACAAGCTCACCGTGGAAAAGCACGGACACACCGCGCTGATCACCATCAACCACCCGCCAGCCAACACCTGGGACCGCGACTCGCTGATCGGCCTCAAGCAGGTGGTCGAGCATCTCAACCGTGACGACGAGGTGTACGCCCTGGTGGTGACCGGCCAGGGGCCGAAATTCTTCTCCGCCGGCGCCGACCTGAACATGTTCGCCGATGGCGACAAGGCACGCGCCCGCGAAATGGCGCGACGCTTCGGTGAGGCCTTCGAAACCCTGCGTGATTTTCGCGGTGTGTCCATCGCCGCGATCAACGGCTACGCCATGGGCGGCGGACTGGAATGCGCCCTGGCCTGCGACCTGCGCATCGCCGAACGCCAGGCGCTGATGGCCCTGCCAGAAGCTGCCGTGGGTCTGCTGCCCTGCGCCGGCGGCACCCAGGCGCTGCCCTGGCTGGTCGGTGAAGGCTGGGCCAAGCGCATGATCCTCTGCGGCGAGCGCATCGACGCCGAAACCGCACTGCGCATCGGCCTGGTCGAGCAGGTGGTGGACACCGGCGAGGCGCGTGGTACCGCCCTGCTGCTGGCGTCCAAGGTGGCGCGGCAAAGCCCTGTGGCGGTGCGCACCATCAAGCCCCTGATCCAGGGCGCCCGTCAGCGCGGCCCGAACACCTGGCTGCCGGAAGAGCGCGAGCGCTTCGTCGACCTGTTCGATGCCGATGACACCCGTGAAGGCGTCAATGCCTTTCTGGAAAAACGCGACCCGCAGTGGCGCAATAAATAAATCGTGGGAGCGAGCTCTGCTCGCGAATCAGACGACGCCATCTTTTCGCGAGCAGAGCTCGCTCCTATAGCCCCGCAGGGTAGACGTCGCCTTTTACGGCCACCCTAGAACCGTAAGGGGATGGCGTCATCCACCCTACGCAGGAAGATCCTATGAATCTGCAATTCGAAGAACGCCCCAGCCTGCACGGCTACCGCATCGGCATCGCCAGCCTGGACGCCGAGAAGAGCCTCAACGCCCTCACCCTGCCGATGATCGAAGCGCTCGACGAGCGCCTCGCGGCCTGGGCCGAAGACCCGACCATCGCCTGCGTGCTGCTGCGCGGTAACGGCGCGAAAGCCTTCTGCGCTGGCGGTGACGTGGTGCAGCTTGTCAATCAGTGTCGCGAGCACCCCGGTGAGGTGCCGCCACTGGCGCGGCGCTTCTTCGCTGACGAATACCGTCTCGATCACCGCATCCACACCTACCCCAAACCCTTCATCTGCTGGGCTCACGGCCACGTGCTGGGCGGCGGCATGGGCCTGATGCAGGGCGCCGGCATTCGCATCGTCACGCCGAGCAGTCGCCTGGGGATGCCGGAAATCAACATCGGCCTGTACCCGGATGTCGGCGGCAGCTGGTTCCTCGCCCGCCTGCCCGGGCGACTGGGCCTGTTTCTCGGCCTCACCGCGGCGAGCATCAACGCCCGTGATGCGCTGGATTTGAACCTGGCTGATCGCTTCCTGCGCGACGACCAGCAGGACGCCCTACTCGAAGGCCTGGTGCAACTGAACTGGCGCGAGCAAGCCGACCTGCAACTGCACAGCCTGCTGCGCGCGCTGGAAAACGAAGCCACGCCTGATCTACCCACCGCGCAGTGGCTGCCACGCCGCGAGCGCATCGACGAACTGCTCGATGTCGCCGACCTACCGGCGGCCTTCCAGGCCATCAGCGCCCTGCAGCAGGATGACGACGCCCTGCTCGCACGTGCCGCCAAGACCCTGGCACACGGCTGCCCGCTGACGGCACATCTGGTCTGGCAACAGATCCTCCGCGCGCGGCATCTGTCGCTGGCCGAGGTATTTCGCATGGAGTACGCCATGAGCCTGAACTGCTGTCGCCACCCCGAATTCCCCGAAGGTGTACGCGCGCGCCTGATCGACAAGGATCAAACGCCGCACTGGCACTGGCCGGATGTCGCGGCGATTCCGGCGGCGGTGATCGAAGCGCACTTCGCTACGGCCTGGGAAGGCGAGCATCCACTGGCGGATTTGTAACGCAGTCGCCGGTTTGCAGCCGCAATGAATCGTCACCCACTACCCTGTAGGAGCAAATTCATTCGCGATAAAGCAGGCAACTGCGTGATCGTCGGCAGAGCTGCAACCACAGCGCGCCGTTATCCGCTCCAAGCCCGGCAATAACACAACAAGAACAAGGAGAACCGACATGACTCAGATCGCCTTTATCGGCCTCGGCCATATGGGCATGCCCATGGCCCGTAACCTGCTCAAGGCGGGCTACCCGCTGAAAGTCTTCGACCTGGTGCGCAGCGCCGTCGACACCCTGGCCGGTGAAGGTGCGGTGGCGGCCGAAAGCGCGCCCGACGCCGTCAACGAAGCCAAGGTGGTGATCAGCATGCTGCCTGCCAGCCGCCATGTAGAAAGCCTGTACCTGGGCGACGAAGGCCTGCTCGCGCGACTGCCCGCCGGCACGCTGGTGATCGAGTGCTCGACCATTGCCCCGGAGTCTGCACGCAAAGTGCATGCTGCTGCGAAAGCATGCGGCATCGCCCTGCTCGACGCGCCGGTATCCGGCGGCACCGGTGGCGCGGCAGCCGGCACCCTGACCTTCATGGCCGGCGGTCAATCCGAAGCGCTGGAACGAGCCCGGCCGCTGCTCGCCGCCATGGGCAAGAACATCTTCCACGCCGGCCCCGATGGCGCCGGCCAGGTAGCCAAGGTGTGCAACAACCAGGTGCTTGCCGTGCAGATGATCGCCACCGCCGAGGCCATGGCCATGGGCGTGGCCAATGGCCTCGAGCCGGCCGTGCTGGCGGAGATCATGCGGCAGAGCTCGGGCGGCAACTGGACGCTGGAAAAATACAACCCCTGGCCCGGCGTGATGGAGAGCGCCCCGGCATCCAAGGGCTACAGCGGCGGCTTCATGGCCGAACTGATGGCCAAGGACCTCGGCCTGGCTCAGGAAACCGCCAGCCACAACGGCAACAGCGCCCCGATGGGTGCCCTGGCGCTGCAGCTCTACCGCCTGCTGCTCAAGCAGGGCAAGGGCAAGCAGGATTTTTCGGTGGTGCAGCAGTTGTTCGTGGAGTAGAGCCCGACACCTGCCTGCCGAGATGCCTCGCAGCGGATCGGCGACAGGCCAACAATCAAGTTACGCTCGACACAAACGGCTCGCCGGGCAACAGCATCCGCAGACGTTGCTGCCCGGTCCCGAAATGCGCGGCGGATACGCACGCAACAGCAGTTGAGAAATACGCCATCAGCAAGACCGCCGAACTGTCCCACTGCCAAGAGTGACCACCGGTCTTCCGAATGGAGCTGGCTCCTAGCGCAGGGTCAGCCCGAACGCTTCCTCGCTGAAGTCGAAGCAGTTGAGGAAGCGGCGAATTTCCAGCAGGCTGCCGTCGACCTTCACGTCGCCGAGCAGCGCGCCCTTGACCAGGCCGCCTTCGCCGGTCAACAGGGTATCCATGAAGCTTTTGTCCATGCTCAGGCGCAGAGCGGTGCCCTCGGGAATCCCCTTGTGCAATTGGGCTACACCACGTCGCACCTCAAGCGCCCACTGCTCATCGACATCGGGGAAGCTGAAGCCCAGGGTCAGTTCCACATCGCTGGACTTCTCCGGATCGATACGAGTCACCCAATTCTGCAGGAAGCTCTGCGGGGTGAAGCTGCGCACCATATCCGGCGAAAGGAAGACCCTGCGCATCTCCGCCGAGCGCTGGCGAATGACGTCGCCGTCGAGTTTGCCCTCCAGCTCCATGGCGCTCATCAGGTACCAGTTGCGCCAGTTGATGTTCATGCTGGCATAGCCCAGCTTGCGAAAGCTGCGGGCCTTGATCTCGCGCGCCAGCTGGTCTTCGTGATCGACGCGAATGGCGTAACCAGCCAACTCGGCGGCCCACTGGTAGTCGCCCTTGAGGTAGGCGTTACCTGCCTCCAGCAACAGCTTGTCGCGACCGCCGGCCAGGGCGATCAAACGCTCGGCCTGCTGCCGTGGCGGGGTCGGGTCGAGGGCCACCGGGTCACCCTGGAACCAGCCCAGGTAACCGTTGTAGATCTGCCGCACGCTGTGTTTCACCGTGCCGTAGTACTCGCGCAGGTAGGGCGTATAGCCAGCCAGGTGCGGCGGCAGTTTGACCTTCTCCACCAGCTCGTCTGGCGTCAGGCCCTTGTTCATCCAGCGTACGGTCTGGTCATGGATATAGGCGATGCCATCGCGGGTCATGCGCAGCACCTCCTCCACCTTGTCCTGGCCGCTGACGGGCCGGCCATGCAGCGGCACCATGTACTCGGCCTGATAGGCGCGCAACTTGTCCAGGCTCTCGACCCACTGCACCGGGTCGCGGAACCTGGTGCCGCGCAGCGTGTGAATGTTCGGCAGGGTCGGCCCCTGATCGACCTCGGCGCTGATCAGCACGCGGTTGTCCGGCAGGTAAAGAATGATCTCATCCGGCGCCTCGCTGGGTACGTGCAGAAACTGCACGTCGAGGCCGGCGATGTTGGTGTCCAGGCGGTCGCCGAAGGTCAAGGTCGGGGCAATGAAGGACGACGGCTCCGGCTTGACCAGCGGGCCGATGCCACCGTTCATGCCCTCCTGGTCGCTGCCCGGCAGGAACGAACCGAAGCTGTACGCCGAGCGCACGCCGAGAATCGGCCCGACCAGCGCGCCCTGTGCCACCACGTTCTGCAGCAGGGTTTCGTGGGCGTAGATCTGCACCTCGCCGCGCTCCACCTGCTCGCGGCTGACGAACGCCTGCACGCCATTGATGTGATCCGGATGGAAGTGGGTGTAGACCACCGCTTTGACCGGCTTGTCGGTGAGCTTGCGAAACTCGGCCATGATCTTGCGCGACTCGCTGACCGACTCGCCGGTATCGACGATGATCAGCCCCTGTGGCGCCTCGATCATCACCACGTTGCCCAGTTGCCAGCCAACCGCCGAATAGACGTTGTCGGCGATGCGATAGACCTGTTGGGCGAATACCTGGGTGTGAGCCGCCAGTTCGGCGTTGATGCTGGGTTCGATGCGCTCGGCCGGCAGCTCGGCATAGGCGCTCAACGGCAGGGTGGCGGCCAGCAGCAGGCCGCTGAAACGAGAGAAGGAGCTCATGGCAATTGGGCTGTCTTGTTGTTGGAATGCTGGCAGGTTGGCAAAGGCCGCCTGATAATTCCAATGCATTCGAATAGACCAATTAATGCAGGAAGCGCATGAACGATCTCCGCCAGCTTCGCCACTTCGTCGCCCTCGCTGAACACGAGCATTTCGCCCGCGCCGCCGCTGCCGTACATCTCAGCCAACCGGCACTGAGCCGCAGCATCCAAGCGCTGGAAAGCCAACTGGGCTGTACCCTGGTGGATCGCCACAGTCGCGGCGTCAGCCTCACCGCCCATGGCCAGCTGGTGCTGGAGCACGCACGACGCCTGCTCGCTGGTAGCCTGGCACTGAGCAATGCGGTCAACCAGCTGGGCAATCTGGAGGCGGGCGAGCTGCGCCTCGGCGCCGGACCGTACCCCGCCGCAAGGCTCATCCCGCAGGCGCTGGGCCAGTTGCTGCAACGCTACCCGCGGGTGCAGGTGAAACTGGATATCGCCAACTGGCTGGAGCTGCGCGACGCCCTGCTGGGCTCGACCATCGAACTGTTCGTCGCCGATATCCGCGAGCTGCATGGCAATGCTCAGCTACACATCGAACCACTGCGCGTGCACCAGGGTGTGCTGTTCTGCCGACCGTCGCACCCGCTGCTGCAACGCCACAATCTAAAGCTAGGCGATCTGCTCGACTTTCCGCTGGCCGGCACGCAGCTGCCGCAGGTGGTCGAACGCAGCCTGGGCGAGGCCAGCGGACGCGCACAGCCTTTGAGTGTGCAATGCGACAATTTTCTGGTGCTCAAGCGCCTGGTGGCCGGCAGCGATGTGCTGAGCATGGCGCCATGGGACGTGATCGCCGACGAACTTCACAGCGGCCAGCTCGCCCTGCTGCCGCTACAACCGCAAGGCCTGCATCAGCATTCGGCCTATGGCCTGGTCAGCCGCGCTGGCCACAGCCTGTCGCCAGCGGCGCAGGCCATGGTCGAAGCGATTCGTCAGATGGATGAACAGACGCCGCGTGCCGGGCACGCGGCCGAGCAAGGGAAGGCTTAGCGGCGACGCTCGCCGATGCCGCGCTGCTGGTTGTGGCTGCGCCCATTGGAGAAGCGCTGCTGCGTGCTGCGGCCAGCGTCCCAGCCGCGCTGCATCTGCCTGCCTTGATGTTCTCGCAGGCCATGATTGCGACGGTGGTCATACCGCGGCTGGTCGTAGCGTTTGTAGCCATCACGGTGACGTCGGTCGTGACCGTAGTGATGACGTGGTGGCGGCGCCGGCACATAGCGCGGAGGGGCTGGGTAGTAGTGTTGACGGCGATCCTCGTAATAGTAGCGCGGCGCCCCATAGACAGGCGGCGCGTAGTGATCACGCCGGTAGCCGTCGTGGTAACGGTAGGCATGGCCGCTGTGATAGCCACGGTCGTAGTCATAAACGGCACAACCGCTGAGCGAGATGAACAGCAGGGCGGCGAAAAAAAGTCTGTTGGACATGCAGGCCTCCGCAGGGGGAAGCAGGAGGAGCGGTCAGCGCCTCGGAAGAGAAGCCGGGCAGCACGCCCGGCGCCGGATCAGCAGCGGCCTTTCTTGGCCTGGCCAGGCGGGCAATGGGGTGGGCCACCGGTATCGCCGATATCGATTCCTATACCTGGCAATCTGAGGCTGCACCCGGACAGACCAAACGCCAGGCTCGTCGCCAGCAATAGCGCAAAAAGAGCTTTCATCAGCAACTGCCCTTCATGCGGTGCCCTGGTGGACAGAAGGAACCACCTTTGGAATAGCCGTGCCCACCCAGGTCGACCCGAATCACGTCCGGGTCACCGACGCGCGCGTGTACGCCCGGCGCACTGAAGCTGCAGCCTCCCAGCAAAAAGGCTAATGTCATCACGGTCAAACCACGCATCTGGAATACTCCTCGAATTTCCAATATTCACTGGACGGGTGACGGCACGAGGCGCAGCACGTTCAGCTGTTGGGTAAGACACACCGCGCATACGCCCGTTCCGTGCCGCCGGGTGGACTACATCACTAGGCGACGAACAGCACTGGCAAGCCATTCGCTCGCAGCCGCAGCGGTTCGCGGATAAATCCGCTCCTACAATAGACGCTGAGCGCTTCGGGCCATCAGTAGCCCGGATGCAATCCGGGCAAACCATCAACCAGCCTCCGCGCTGCATCCGGGCTAACCTCACCGCAACTGTGATCACAACTAGCGCTAGCCCCGCTCAGCAAGCTAGCATCACGCCATCTGCCCGCCGCCGGATTCACCCATGTCCCTGCGCCCCAAACGGCACACGCAAACCTCGTTGGTGTTACTGCTCCTGTTTCTGCTCGGCAGCGGCTTTCTCACCACCTCGCTGCTGAGCTACTACGCCTCGCGCGACAGCATTCGCCAGAACATCGTCAACACCGAGCTGCCGCTGACCTCGGACACCATCTATTCCGAAATCCAGAAGGACCTGATCCGCCCGACTCAGATCGCCTCGATGATGTCGCGCGACACCTTTCTACGCGACTGGGCGCTGGCGGGCGAGCAGAACCCCGAGCCCGTCACCCGCTACCTGCGCGAGATTCAGGATCACTACGGCACCTTCACCGCCTTCTTCATCTCCGAGCGCACGCGCACCTACTACCAGGCCAAGGGCGTGCTCAAGCAGGTGCAGGAAGATGAGCCGCGCGATGACTGGTACTTCCGCGTGCGCACCATGGAGGAGCCCTACGAGATCAGCGTCGATCCGGACATGGCCAACGCCGACCAGCTGACCTTCTTCATCAACTACAAGGTGTTCGACTACCAGGAACGCTTTATCGGCGTGGCCGGCGTCGGCCTCACCGTCGATGCAGTGGTCAAGCTGGTGGACGACTACCAGCGGCGCTACGACCGCACCATCTTTTTTACCGATCGCAACGGCCATCTTGTGCTGACCGGTGTCGAGGGCGGCCCCATGGGCGCCCGTCGCGGCCAGCCGTTGAGCGAAGTACCCGGCCTGGAAAAACTGCTGGCCGTGCTGCCGCAACCGAAAAGCGGCGACTATCGCTACGACGAACACCAGCGCAGCCACTTTCTCAACGTACGCTACATCCCCGAGCTCGAGTGGTTCCTGTTCGTCGATAAGCACGAGGAAGGCGCGCTGGCTGGCGTTCGTCACAGCCTATACCTCAACCTGCTGATCTGCCTGCTGGTCACCGCCATCGTCCTGACCCTGGTCAGCCTGGTGATCCGTCGCTACCAGCAGCGCATCGCCGCCCTGGCCACCACCGACAGCCTCACCGACCTGCCCAACCGCCGCGGCTTCGAACTTCACGTGGAGCAGGCCCTGCAGGAGGCGCAGCGCGACAACAGCCCGCTGTGTGCAGTGCTGCTGGATCTGGACAACTTCAAGCAGATCAACGACCGCCACGGCCACCTGGCCGGCGACGAGGTGCTGCGCAGCTTCGCCGAACAGTTGCGCGCGGCGCTGCGCCAGTCCGACATTCTCTGCCGCTGGGGCGGCGAGGAATTCATCCTTCTGCTGAAGAACACCGACCGACACGCCGCCCACGAGCTGGCCGAAAAACTGCGCCAGCACTGCGCCGAGCAGCGCTACCCGGTAGGCAGTGAAACGCTGCAGGTCACCGTCAGCCTCGGCCTCAGCCAATGGCAGCCGGGCGAAGCGCTGCATGACCTGCTCGGCCGCACCGACCGCGCCCTGTACCGGGCCAAACAGGCCGGTCGCGATCGCGTCTGCGAAGAGAATTGATGGACGCCGAGCGCTGCCCGTTATGCGGCAAGACCAACCAGTGCAGCATCGCGGCGGGCCGCAGCGATGAACCCTGCTGGTGCTTCGACGCCAAGATCGACCCCGCCGCGCTGCAACGCCTGGCGCCCGAACAGCTTGATCGCGCCTGCCTGTGTCCGGCCTGCGCCGGTACGGTGGCAGTTGCCAAACTCGACGAGCACCACTGAGCCATGCGCCTGGATCGCTTCCTCAGCAACTTCCCCCGTTTTAGCCGCCAGGACAGCCGCCTGCTGATCAGCGCCGGGCGCCTGCGCGTGGACGGCGAAGTGATCATTGATCCGCGCTTCGATATCCGCGACTTCCAGCGCGTGGAGCTGGACGGCGAACTGCTGCAGGCCGGGCGCAGCGCGCGTTACTGGATGCTGCACAAGCCGGTCGGCGTGGTCAGCGCCACCGAACACGAAGAACACCGCACCGTGCTCGACCTGCTGAACGAGCCGGACAAGCACGACCTGCACCTGGCCGGGCGCCTGGACCTCAACACCAGCGGCCTGCTGCTGATCACCAACGACGGACGCTGGTCGCGGCGCATCACCCAGCCGCAAGAGCGCAAGCCCAAGGTCTACCACGTCACCACCGAGCAGCCGATCACCGATGTGTACGCCGAAGTCTTCACCCGTGGCCTGTACTTCGCTTTCGAGGACCTCACCACCCTGCCCGCCCAGCTCGAGGTGCTGAACAGCCACGAAGCCCGGCTGACCCTGTTCGAGGGCCGCTACCATCAGGTCAAACGCATGTTCGGCCATTTCCGCAACCGCGTCGTCGCCCTGCACCGCGAACGCATGGGCGAGATCGTCCTCGACCCGCAGCTCGCGCCAGGTCAGTACCGCGCTCTGACGGCTGCGGAAGTCGCCAGCGTCTGATCTTCACAGCCCCAACCTCCACGACCCGACCAACGGTAGACCTAAACCGCGATAAAGATGTGACCCGGCCTTGCGTGGCTGCAAGTCAGCTGCTTGAATCGAGTCACAAGTCTTGAGATGACCAATTGGTCACTACGAGACAGCTACACCTTATTTCAGTTACTGGCGCTCTGCGCCGTCTGGATTCCTGCCTGGTAACATCGCCCTCTCTAGCGTCTTCAAAAAGGCCTGGAGCGCTCGTCTGTTTCGATCCTAACTGCTTGAAATTCAAATACTTATAAAAATCTCCTGCCTGACATGAAGCTGTCACGCTCAGGCGCTTTTCTGACTGCTCAATCAAATGCGAACGGCCGCCCGCTCGCCTTGTTCATTTGCGCCAGGAGGAAACGACATGAGGCCAGAAACCGCAGTCGTCGAGATCAACAGGAAGCACAAGGTACACACGGAGTTCTACGGCAACCCGGCAGCAAGCAAGACCATCATCCTGGTCAATGGCTCCCTGGCGACCACCGCCTCGTTCGCGCAAACGGTCAAGTACCTGCAACCACAGTTCAACGTGGTGGCCTTCGACCTACCCTATGCCGGTCAATCGAAGCCGCACAACAGCGACTTCACCCCCATCAGCAAGGAAGACGAAGCGGCAATCCTGCTCAAGCTGATCGATCACTACGGCGCCAACTACCTGATGTCCTTCTCCTGGGGCGGCGTCGCCTCCATGCTCGCCTTGGCCCAACGCCCGGCGACTCTGGAAAAGGCGGCGATCTGCTCCTTTTCACCAATTCTCAACGTGCCGATGCTCGACTACCTGCACAAGGGCCTGCGCTTCTTGAACGCGGTGGATCGCGACAATATCGCCCTGCTGGTCAACAGCACCATCGGCAAGCACCTGCCGTCGCTGTTCAAGCGCTTCAACCACAAGCACGTCAGCACCCTGGACGAGCACGAATACCGGCAAATGTACGCCCACATCAAACAGGTGCTGAACATGGAAGCGCATTGCCGCATGGAATGCCTGCAGGCCATCGACATTCCGCTGCTGTTCGTCAACGGCGAGCGCGATGAGTACACCTCAGTGGAAGACGCCTGCCTGTTCGCCCAGCACATCGACCACGCCCAATTCGCCGTGATCGACGACGCCGGCCACTTCCTCGACATGGAACACAAGGCCGCGTGGCTGCAGACCCAACGCGTCCTGCTGGACTTCTTCAGCGCCCCCAGCAAACGCCTGCAACTGCCCAATCGGGGCGAGCTCCAGGAACTGCAGGCCATCGCCGTATGAACGGACGCAGAGGCGAACCGGCTGCACGACGGGTTCCGGTTCGCCCTTCATTTTCGCCGCAGGTTCCGGTATAAAGGCACCCGCTGCGGGTGTCGTATAATGGTAATACCCTAGCTTCCCAAGCTAGAGCCGTGGGTTCGATTCCCATCACCCGCTCCAGACAGCCAAGCAAAAGCCCCGTCATCACTGACGGGGCTTTTTCGTTTCTGCTGGGTGAACCTCGCCACATCCTCCACCTTGAGGTGCTCAACTGAAGTTGTGACGTGACGCTGAGGTGCGTACCCTGCGACGCGGCCAGGGCGGCCTCTGTCGGAAAGGATGTTCCATGCTCAAACTCTATCGAATCTTCGCGCTGGCCGTTCTGGTGGGTGCGCTCGCGGGTTGCGGCACGCTGTTCGGCCGAAATGGCAGTTATAACGGACCCGATTACTACACAGGCACTGCGTACGACTTCGGCGTGCTGTTCGGTTCTGACGAAGTCAATCGCGGCTACTTTCCAGCCACGGCCTGGTGCTGGTTATCGGTCGTTTGCCCAGTACTGACGATCTTTTCACTGCCTGTGGACGCTGCTGTCGATACCGTCATGCTTCCGCATGACATCTATCAGGCAAACAAACCGATCGAGTAATCGCAGACACGAAGAGGCCCGTGACTTCTTGCGCTGTTAGCTCGGGCAAATCCAGGCAGCGTGATGCCCGGCTCTACGCTTTTTGAAAGGGCCGCCCGAGCTAAGGCCGCCTCACCCGACGCGCCAAAACCGGGACCACTCGCCCTTTCCCCGGAACTTCTGCTCCTCAACACCACCAGAAACCTATACGTCCCTTCTGGAGGCCCTTGACGATGGAACAGTGGAACATCTGGCTTGACCGCGATCTCTGGCTCAACATTGCGATTGTTGTGGTCGCTACGGCGCTGATCTACAGCGTGTTGCGAGCGGTGGTCGGCACGCTGCACAAGCGGCTGATGGCCTGGTCGAAGGATCAGGACGGCAGTTGGCCGCACTTCGTGGCGGTTGTGATCGGCCGTACCAGCCGCGTGTTGCTGCTGGCCTTTTCCCTGTTGCTGGCCTTGCGCCTGCCGGAGCTGCCCGGCAGCTGGCAGAGCGCGCTGAGCCATACCTGGTTCGTCGCCCTGGCCTTGCAGGTGGCGCTGTGGGTCGATACCGGCGTACGTCTGTGGTCGCGTAGCCTGGTGATGAAGAAGAGCGGCAGCTACAACCCGGTGATGACCACCATCATCAGCATCATGATCCTGATCGTGGTGTGGTCGGTGATGCTGCTGTCGATCCTGGCCAATCTCGGCGTGGATATCACCGCGCTGGTGGCCAGCCTGGGTGTTGGCGGTATCGCCGTGGCACTGGCGGTGCAGACGGTGCTCAGTGATGTGTTCGCCTCACTGTCGATCGGTGTCGACAAGCCCTTCGAGATCGGCGACTTCGTGGTGTTCGGAGAGGTGGCCGGGACCATCGAGCATATCGGCCTGAAGACCACGCGCATCCGCAGCCTCAGCGGCGAGCAGGTGGTGTGTGCCAACGCCGACTTGCTGCGGCAGATCGTGCATAACTACAAGCGCATGAATACCCGCCGTATCGTCTTCAAGTTCGGCGTCAACTACGACACGCCGAGCGACAAGGTTCGCCAGGTGGCCGAGCGCGTCGGCGACATCATCCGCGCCACGCCCAAGGCCAGATTCGACCGCGCGCACTTTCTCGGTTTCGACGAAAGCCAGCTGACCTTCGAGGTGGTGTATATCGTGCAGAGCTCGGACTATAACCAGTACATGGATATTCAGCAGGAGATCAATCTGCAGCTGCTCGATGCCCTGCGCGAGCTGGATGTGCGCTTCGCCCTGCCCCGTCGCGACCTGCGCCTGGTGGGCGAGCGGATGCCGGTCATCAAGGTCGCCGGCCTGCCACAGCAGACCGAGACAGAGGACGGCGAGCAGGATCAGCGCTTGCCGAGATTCAGTTGAGGAACGCCTGAAAAGCCCGCGTATGCGGTAATGCTGTTCACCTAAGGTCGCAGGCATTGACTCCCCTCTCCCATTTATGGGGGAGGGGTTGGGGAGAGGGCCGAAACCCCGCGAAACTGCCAGTTCCCCCCTCTCCCTAACCTCTCCCCGGAGGGGCGAGGGGACTAATCGCGCTCGATCGTTTCTTATGTGAACAGCATTACGCGTATGCGGGCCATCGCTCAGTGGCGCTGGTCCGCAACTGCCGGCGTCTGCCGGGCTCCCGCCTTCGCCGAAATAACGAAATAACGAAATAACGAAATGCCGACCCTCAACCTGCGGGGCATGCTGATCGGCATCGCTGATGCCGCAGTTCAGCCGCGACAGTGGCTACAGCGTGCAGAGCAGCACCGCCTCGGCTCCAGCAACGCTCGATGCGTGGCGACCGCCTCACCTGAGGAGGGCGCTTTGCCACCATATAAGCCTTTGAAAAACTTCAATTTTCCACCTTCACATCGGCAGCGGTGACGGCTACCCTGCCGCCCCATGATTCGATGCCTACTGCCCCTGCTCTGCTGTTTCACAGCCCTTTCCCTGCACGCCGCACCCGCCACCTTCGCCGAGGCCAAGCGCCTGGCCTGGCCGCTGTATGAGCAGCAATCCACTGAGTTCTATTGCGGCTGCAAGTACAGCGGCAATCGGGTCGACCTGCGTTCCTGCGGCTACACGCCGCGCAAGAATGCCAATCGCGCTCAACGTATCGAGTGGGAGCATATCGTCCCGGCCTGGGTGATCGGCCATCAGCGTCAGTGCTGGCAGAAAGGCGGGCGCAAGAACTGCACGGCCAACGATGCGCAGTTCCGCAAGGCCGAGGCCGACCTGCACAACCTGGTGCCGAGCATCGGCGAGGTGAATGGCGACCGCAGCAACTACAGCTTCGCCTCGCTGCCGCAGAAGCCGCATCAGTACGGTCGATGCGAGACAGTGGTGGACTTCAAGGCGCGCAAGGTGATGCCGCGCCCGGCCATCCGCGGGATGATCGCGCGCACCTATTTCTACATGGCCGACCGCTACAAGCTTCGCCTGTCGAAGCAGGATCGCCAGCTCTATGAGGCCTGGAGCAAGGCTTACCCGGTCAAACCCTGGGAGCAGCAGCGCAACCAGCAGGTGGCCTGCGTGATGGGCTGGGGCAATCCCTATGTGGGCAAGGTAGATATGAGTCGCTGTGCGCGCAAGCGTGCGTAGGGTCGCGGCTGAAGCCCCTCCCACAAGTTTCCCGCATCTGTGGGAGGGGCTTCAGCCGCGACCGCTTTGGCATATTCCAAGCAATCCGCGGATTGCATCCGGGCTACGCCAGGCGCTGCAACTCGCGCCGCACCATGTTGGCGAACTCCGGCGGGCTGAGCTGGTACAACTCCTGCGCCACCCAGGGTAGCCAGCGCCCCTGCAGCTCGGCCTTGCGCGCCAACAGGCGCTGGGCCTCGGCTTCGGCGCGGGCCTGGTGCTCACGGTGATAATCGGCGCGGCTCGGTTTTTCTGTACTCACGGTGTTGCCCTTTTCCTCATGCGCGGCAGAGCAGGCATAATCGCGGCCTGTTCGCCCATTTCGACCTTCATCTATGCGCATCCACGTCAGCTTCATCGACCGCGTCGGCATCACCCAGGAAGTCCTGGCGCTGCTCGGCGGGCGTAATCTGAACCTCGATGCGGTGGAGATGGTACCGCCAAACGTCTATATCGACGCGCCGACCCTGAGCGCCGAGGTGCTCGAGAAGCTGCGCGGCGCGCTGCTGCAGGTGCACGGCGTGCAGAGCGTTGAGGTGGTGGACATTCTTCCCGGCCAGCGCCGCCGTCTGCAGCTCGATGCCCTGCTGGCGGCCATGCCCGACCCGGTGCTGGCAGTGGATGATCGCGCCACCGTGCTGCTGGCCAACCCGGCGCTGATCGACATCTGCGAGCGCCCGCCCGAGGGGCTGAGCATCGCCGCGCTGTTCTCCGACGACGCGCTGCAACGCTCGCTGCTCACCGCCGGTTTCCATCAGCCGCTGCGCGAGGTGAACTTCGCCGGCCAGCCACTGCTGCTCGACGCCCAACCGATTACTGAAGACGGGCGCCTGACCGGTGGCTTGCTCACGCTCTACGCTCCAAGCCGCATGGGCCAGCGTCTGGCCGCATTGCATCACGACCATGCCGAGGGCTTCGATTCGTTGCTCGGCGAGTCCGCGCCGATTCGTGCCCTCAAGGCCCGCGCCCTGCGCGTGGCATCGCTGGACGCGCCGCTCTTGATCCACGGCGAAACCGGTACAGGCAAGGAGCTAGTGGCGCGTGCCTGCCATACCGTCAGCGTGCGCCGCACCGCGCCGTTCCTGGCGCTTAACTGCGCCGCATTGCCGGAGAACCTGGCCGAGAGCGAGCTGTTCGGCTACGCCCCCGGCGCCTTTACCGGTGCCCAGCGCGGCGGCAAGCCCGGCCTGCTGGAGTTGGCCAATCAGGGCACGGTGTTTCTCGACGAGATTGGCGAGATGTCGCCCTACCTACAGGCCAAGCTGCTGCGTTTCCTGAGCGATGGCAGCTTCCGCCGCGTCGGTGGCGACCGCGAAGTGAAGGTGGACGTGCGCATCCTCAGCGCCACCCATCGCGACCTGGAACAGATGGTGGCCGAAGGCAGCTTCCGTGAAGACCTGTTCTACCGCCTCAATGTCCTCAATCTGGAAGTGCCGCCGCTGCGCGAACGCGGCCAGGACATTCTGCTGCTGGCCCAGCACTTCATGGCCCAGGCCTGCGCGCAGATCCAGCGCCTGCCCTGCCGCCTGGCGCCGACTACCTTCCCGGCACTGCTGGCCGGACGCTGGCCGGGCAACGTACGCCAGTTGCAGAACGTGATCTTCCGCGCCGCCGCGATCTGCGACAGCAACTGGGTGGAGATGGACGACCTGGATATCGCCGGCACCGAAGTGGCGCCGAAGGTCGCAGGGGAAGTCGCCAGCCTGGAACAGGCCATGGACGAATACGAGAAAGCGCTACTGGAAAAGCTCTACGACAGCCACCCTTCCAGCCGCCAACTGGCCGCACGCCTGGGCACCTCGCATACCGCCATCGCCAAGCGCCTGCGCAAGTACGGGATTCCGGGCAAACACTGACGCGCCAGTCAGGTAAAAAACGCTCGTGTTTTGCAGGATCGCTGCATTTTCACTTGATCATGCAGCCGCGCTTAGCGCTCGAACCAATGCCTATCGCGGACAAGTCCGCTCCCACGGAAGGTCAGCGCTCGCTGCGCCGGCACGGTTATTCCTGTGGGAGCGGACTCGTCCGCGAAGCCTTGTATCAGCATTGCGTGCAGGGTGGGTGACGACGGATCAGATCGGCGTGGTGCTGGTCGGCACCTTGATCACCCCACAGGCCACGCGCGCGCCGCCGCCGCCCAAGGGCTGGGGATGATCTGAGTGGTTGTCCCCGCCAGCGTGAATCATCAGCGAACGATTGTGCAGGTCTTGCAGGCTCTTGAGCCGCGGCGCCAGCACCGGCTGGCTGGCGTTGCCGTCCTCGGTCACAAGCAGTGCAGGCAGGTCACCCAGGTGGGCGTTGTCTTCCCAGGGAAAGCCGTGGCGCCCTGCGTTCTGCGGGTCCCAATGGCCACCAGCGGCACCGGCCGGCGTTTGCTTGCCGTCCACCTGCGCGGCATTGCAGTTGGCCTCGGTGTGCACGTGGAAACCGTGAACGCCAGGCTCCAGCCCCTGCAGGTCAGGGGTAAACACCAGCCCGTAGGCCGACTGGCTGATGGTCACGGTGCCGACGGCTGCGCCAGTACCTTTCTCGGTGGCCTGCTCCAGCGTCACGGTAACCGTCTCGTTGGCCTGCAGACTGGTGGCGCCAAGCAGCGCGAATGCCAGGGGGATCAGGGGTTTCATGTCGATCTATCTCCTTGTCGATGAAGCCTCCCAGTTACCGACCCTTGATCCTCCGAGCGGTTCCAGCCATATGATGTATCGATTTCATTCCGCCGTAACGATTAAGCAACGGACACCTGAAAGCCGCGCCGCGACTCGTGCGACGCAAACTTTTCCATTTGCGACGCGTGCTTTCGTAGCGATATCGTTCCAGAGCCCAATCAAGGAATACAAAAAATACTCTTAACTTACTGATTTAATTGATATTTTTATCATTGGCACTCACATTGCAGTCACCTCCAAACCTGCCCGCCACCTAGAAGCGGACACCTTTACCTCTGAGGAGTTGACATGAGCGAGTTGCGTTTCACCGCCGATCACGAATGGCTGCGTCTGGACAACGATGGTCTGGTTACCGTCGGCATCACCCATTACGCCCAGGACGCGCTCGGCGACGTGGTGTATGTGCAACTGCCGGAAGCCAAGTCCTACGCCCAGGGCGAGGAAGTGGCCGTGCTGGAGTCGGTCAAGGCCGCCAGCAACATCGTCATGCCGCTGGACGGCGAAATCGTCGAGGTCAACGCTGACCTGGAAGGCAGCCCGGAGCTGGTCAACGAATCGCCGCTGGACAAGGCATGGTTCTTCCGTATGCGCCTGGCCGACAACGCCGTGCTGGCCGACCTGCTGGACAAGGCCGGCTATGATCGTCTGTTGAACGCCAACGCCGACGCCTGAGTGACCGCCATGACCAAGCTCGATACCCAGAACGAATTCATCGCCCGCCACATCGGCCCGCGCGATGCCGACACCGCTGCCATGCTCGAACTGCTTGGCTATGATTCGGTCGACGCGCTGACCGGTGCGGTGATCCCTGAGAGCATCAAGGGCACCAGCATCCTCGGCGAACAGCCGGGCCTGTCGGAAGCCGACGCCCTGGCCAAGATCAAGGCCATCGCCGCCAAGAATCTGCAGTTCAAGACCTTTATCGGCCAGGGTTACTACGGCACCCACACGCCGAGCCCGATCCTGCGCAACCTGCTGGAAAACCCGGCCTGGTACACCGCCTACACCCCGTACCAGCCGGAGATTTCCCAGGGCCGCCTGGAAGCGCTGCTGAACTTCCAGACGCTGATCAGCGACCTCACCGGCATGCAGATCGCCAACGCATCCTTGCTGGATGAGGCCACCGCTGCCGCCGAAGCCATGACCTTCTGCAAGCGTCTGTCGAAGAACAAGGCTGCCAACACCTTCTTCGTTTCCCAGCACTGCCACCCGCAGACCCTCGACGTGCTGCGCACTCGTGCCGAGCCGCTGGGCATCGATATCGAAGTCGGCGACGAAGCCGCCATCACTGACGCCAGCGTCTACTTCGGCGCTCTGCTGCAGTACCCGGCGAGCAACGGTGACATCTTCGACTACCGCGCCCTGGTCGAGCGTTTCCACGCCGCCAACGCTCTGGTTGCCGTCGCCGCCGACCTGCTGGCCCTGACCCTGCTCACCCCGCCGGGCGAGTTCGGCGCCGACGTCGCCCTGGGTAGCGCCCAGCGCTTCGGTGTGCCGCTGGGCTTCGGTGGCCCGCACGCTGCCTACTTCGCCACCCGCGACGCGTTCAAGCGCGACATGCCGGGCCGCCTGGTCGGCATGTCGGTCGACCGCTTCGGCAAGCCGGCCCTGCGCCTGGCCATGCAGACCCGCGAGCAACACATCCGCCGCGAGAAGGCCACCAGTAACATCTGTACCGCCCAGGTGCTGCTGGCCAACATCGCCAGCATGTACGCGGTGTACCACGGCCCGAAAGGCCTGACCGAAATCGCGCAGCGCGTGCACAGCTTCACCGCCATCCTCGCCCTGGGCCTGACCAAGCTGGGCCACAGCGTCGAGCAGCAGCACTTCTTCGACACCCTGAGCATCAAGACCGGCGCCAAGACCGCCGATCTGCATGCCAAGGCCCGTGCTGCCGGCATCAATCTGCGCGAGATCGACGCCGAGCGTCTGGGTCTGTCGCTGGACGAAACCACCGACCAGGCCGCCGTCGAGGCGCTGCTGAACCTGTTCGCCGCTGACCAGGCCGCTCCTGCCGTCAGCGACCTGGCCGCACAGATCGCCAGCCGCCTGCCGCAAGGCCTGCTGCGCCAGTCGGCGATCCTGCAGCACGAAGTGTTCAACCGCTACCACAGCGAAACCGAGCTGATGCGCTACCTGCGCAAGCTGGCCGACAAGGATCTGGCTCTGGATCGCAGCATGATCCCGCTGGGCTCCTGCACCATGAAGCTCAACGCCGCCAGCGAGATGATCCCGGTGACCTGGCCGGAATTCGGCAACCTGCACCCGTTCGCTCCGGTCGAGCAGGCCGCGGGTTACACCCAGCTGACCAGTGAACTGGAAGCCATGCTCTGCGCCGCCACCGGCTACGACGCCGTGTCGCTGCAGCCCAACGCCGGTTCCCAGGGCGAGTACGCCGGCCTGCTGGCCATCCGCGCCTATCACCTGAGCCGTGGCGACGATCAACGCGACATCTGCCTGATCCCACAATCGGCCCACGGCACCAACCCGGCGACCGCCTCCATGGCTGGTATGCGCGTGGTGGTGACCGCCTGTGACGCGCGCGGCAACGTCGACATCGCCGATCTGAAGGCCAAGGCCGAAGAGCACAAGGATCGCCTGGCTGCGATCATGATCACCTACCCGTCCACCCACGGTGTGTTCGAGGAAGGCATCCGCGAGATCTGCCAGATCATCCACGACAACGGCGGCCAGGTTTACATCGACGGCGCCAACATGAACGCTATGGTCGGCCTCTGCGCCCCAGGTCAGTTCGGCGGCGACGTCTCCCACCTGAACCTGCACAAGACTTTCTGCATCCCGCACGGCGGTGGCGGCCCGGGCGTTGGCCCGATCGGCGTCAAGTCGCACCTGGCGCCGTTCCTGCCGGGCCATGCGCACATGGCACGCAAGGAAGGTGCAGTCAGCGCCGCGCCGTTCGGCAGCGCCAGCATCCTGCCGATCACCTGGATGTACATCATCATGATGGGCGGCAATGGCCTCAAGCGTGCCTCGCAGATGGCCATTCTCAACGCCAACTACATCGCCCGTCGCCTGGAAGAGCATTACCCGGTGCTGTACTCCGGCGAAGGCGGCCTGGTGGCGCACGAGTGCATCCTCGACATCCGTCCGCTCAAGGACAGCAGCGGCATCAGCGTCGACGACGTGGCCAAGCGCCTGATCGACTTCGGCTTCCACGCCCCGACCATGTCCTTCCCGGTGGCCGGCACCCTGATGATCGAGCCGACCGAGAGCGAGTCCAAGGAAGAGCTGGATCGCTTCTGCGACGCCATGATCGCCATCCGCGAAGAAATCCGCGCGGTCGAGCAGGGCCGTCTGGACAAGGACGACAACCCGCTGAAGAACGCCCCGCACACTGCCCTGGAACTGGTTGGCGAGTGGAACCACGCCTACAGCCGCGAGCAGGCCGTGTATCCGCTGGCGACCTTGATCGAGGCCAAGTACTGGCCGCCGGTGGGCCGCGTGGACAACGTCTACGGCGACCGCAACCTGGTCTGCGCCTGCCCGTCCATCGAGGCGTATCAGGACGCGTAAGCACGGTGAACCGTCCCCCTCTCCCGCTTGCGGGGCGAAAGCGGAATTAGCGAAGCACTGCTTCGCCCGCTGAAGCGCCCTGAGCTCTGCGAAGGGCGGGGGCGCGGAGCGGGGGCCGGGGGAGAGGGTAAAGCGGTTGTCTACGCAGCCCCCTCTCCCTAACCCTCTCCCCGAGGGGAGAGGGGACGGTTCAGTGGCTAGTCTCCCCTATTTTCGGCTCCCCTCACCGGGGCGGGCCTGTTTCATCCCGAGAAAAACGATAAAGAGGGCCTCACCATGTTCAGCAAGCACGACCAACTGCAGGGCTATGACGACGCCCTGCTCGCGGCGATCCAGGCCGAAGAACAGCGCCAGGAAGACCATATCGAGCTGATCGCCTCGGAAAACTACTGCAGCCAGCGCGTGATGCAGGCTCAGGGCAGCGGCCTGACCAACAAGTACGCCGAAGGCTATCCGGGCAAGCGCTACTACGGTGGTTGCGAGCATGTGGACAAGGTCGAGGCACTGGCCATCGAGCGCGCCAAGCAGCTGTTCGGCGCCGACTATGCCAACGTCCAGCCGCACTCCGGTTCCTCGGCCAACAGCGCCGTGTACCTCGCACTGCTGAGCGCGGGCGACACCATCCTCGGCATGAGCCTGGCCCATGGCGGCCACCTGACACACGGCGCCAAGGTGTCGTCCTCGGGCAAGCTGTACAACGCCGTGCAGTACGGCATCGATGAGAACGGCCTGATCGATTACGACGAAGTCGAGCGTCTGGCAGTCGAGCACAAGCCGAAGATGATCGTCGCCGGTTTCTCGGCCTACTCGCGCGTGCTGGACTTCCCGCGTTTCCGCGCCATCGCCGACAAGGTCGGTGCGCTGCTGTTCGTCGATATGGCCCACGTCGCGGGTCTGGTCGCCGCCGGCCTGTATCCCAACCCGGTGCCGTTCGCCGACGTGGTCACCACCACCACGCACAAGACCCTGCGTGGCCCGCGTGGCGGTCTGATCCTGGCCAAGGCCAATGAAGAGATCGAGAAGAAGCTCAACTCCGCCGTATTCCCCGGCGCCCAGGGCGGCCCGCTGATGCACGTCATCGCGGCCAAGGCGGTGTGCTTCAAGGAAGCGCTGGAGCCGGGCTTCAAGACCTACCAGCAGCAAGTGATCGACAATGCCCGCGCCATGGCCGAGGTGTTCGTCGAGCGCGGCTATGACGTGGTCTCCGGCGGTACCGACAACCACCTGATGCTGATCAGTCTGGTCAAGCAGGGCCTGACCGGCAAGGCGGCCGACGCGGCGCTGGGCGACGCTCACATCACGGTGAACAAGAACGCCGTGCCGAACGACCCGCAGTCGCCTTTCGTCACCTCCGGCATCCGCATCGGCACTCCGGCGGTGACCACGCGCGGCTTCAAGGAAGGCGAATGCCGCACCTTGGCCGGCTGGATCTGCGACATCCTCGACGACCTGGAAAACCCGGCGGTGATCGAGCGCGTGCGCGGCCAGGTCGCCGACCTCTGCGCCACCTTCCCGGTCTACGCTGACTGACACCCGTCTTACCACGGGCCGCGCGGCGGCCCCCACCGGTGCGCACGGCGCACCCAACAGGAAATCGACATGACCACTGAAACTCTCGCCAAGACTCCGCTGCACGCCCTGCACCTCGAATTCGGCGCACGCATGGTGCCCTTCGCCGGCTATGACATGCCCGTGCAGTACCCGCTGGGCGTGATGAAGGAACACCTGCACACCCGTGAGGCCGCCGGCCTGTTCGACGTCTCGCACATGGGCCAGATCCTGCTGCGTGGCGAGAACGCCGCGCGTGCCCTGGAAACCCTGGTGCCGGTGGACATCATCGACCTGCCGGTGGGTACACAGCGCTACGCCATGTTCACCGACGCCCAGGGCGGCATCCTCGACGACCTGATGGTCGCCAACCTGGGCGACGACACCCTGTACCTGGTGGTCAACGCCGCCTGCAAGGATCAGGACCTGGCCCACCTGAAGAAGCACATCGGCGAGCAGTGCCAGATCGAGTGCCTGTTCGAGGAGCGCGCCCTGCTCGCCCTGCAAGGGCCGAAAGCGGTCGACGTGCTGGCCCGCCTGGCACCGGAAGTGAGCAAGATGACCTTCATGCAGGTCGCCCGCGTACGCCTGCTGGGCAGCGAATGCATCGTCAGCCGCAGCGGCTACACCGGCGAAGACGGTTTCGAGATTTCCGTCGCCGTCGACCAGGCCGAAGCCCTGGCGCGCAGCCTGCTGGCCGAAGCCGAAGTCGAGGCCATCGGCCTCGGCGCGCGTGACTCGCTGCGCCTGGAAGCCGGCCTATGCCTGTACGGCCACGACATGAGCAGCGCCACCACGCCGATCGAGGCCAGCCTGCTGTGGGCCGTCTCCAAGGTGCGCCGCGCTGATGGCGAGCGTGCCGGCATCTTCCCGGGCGCCGAGCGCGTGTTCGAGCAACAGCAGAAAGGCGTGGCCCGCAAGCGCGTCGGCCTGCTGCCGCAGGAACGTGTACCGGTGCGTGAAGGTGCGGAAATCGTCGATGCCGACGGCACCGTGATCGGCCAGGTATGCAGCGGCGGCTTCGGCCCGACCCTCGGCGCTCCGGTGGCCATGGGTTACGTCAATGCCAGCCATGTCGCCATCGGCAGCGACGTCTGGGCCGTGGTGCGCGGCAAGCGCGTTGCGATGAAAGTGGCCAAGACCCCGTTCGTGCCGCAGCGCTACTACCGCGGCTGATCCGCCACGCAGCCTGGCTGCCCGCTCCCCTCTCCCATGTATGGGAAAGGGTTGAGGGCAAGGTGCGTAGGGCGGGTGAAACCCGCCGCGCGATCTGGCGGGTTGACCCGCCCTACAGGCTGAAGCCCTTCCCACAGATGCAGCCATTCGCGGACAAGTCCGCTCCCACAGAAGCAGCGAGATAGAGTCGCTGGATTTGTGGGAGCGGACTTGTCCGCGAAAGCTTCGTAGCCCGGATGCAATCCGGGGATGCCCTCAAAAGCTCCCGGATTGCATCCGGGCTACGTTGTTATTACCCCCTGATTCGCTCGTATGACACACGCTCGCGTCCGGCACGCTGGGTCTGTGCCCCGCTGCTCCACTTCGTAGGGCGGGTGAAGTCCGCCACATTGCTCTGGCGGGTTGCACCCGCCCTACGAGTAGCCATCCGCGCTACGTCGCGCTATTACCCCCTGATCCGCTCGTAAGGCACCCGCTCGCGCCCAGCGCGCAGGGTCTGTGCCCACCAGTTCAGTTGCACCAACGTATGCGCCAGCGCCGAGTTGGCTCGCCGTGGCTCGCTCAACCGCCCCTGCTCGTCGAACTGTTCCCAGGCATTGGTGAAGCTCACCGACCCGCGCACCGTCATGCCATGCAACTCCGCCAGCACCTGACGCAATTGCTCTACCGCACGCAGCCCACCGGACACCCCGCCATAACTGACGAACCCCACCGGCCGTGCTTCCCAGGATGCCGGCACCTCGTCGATGAATTGCTTGAGCGCCGCCGGATAGCCATGGTTGTACTCCGGGGTGACGATCAGAAAGGCATCGGCGCGCAGCAGATGCTGCAGCGACTGATGGCGTTGCTCGGCAACCGCCTGCGCTTCACCTGGCTGGCGAAACATCACGGCCGGATCGACCAGGCTCAGCTCGAATTCGCTGCGCTGCTCGATCTGCTCACGCGCCCAGGCCACCACCTGGTCGCAGAAGCGCTCTTCACGCACGCTGCCGTAAATCAGTACCAGACGAATGCGGTCCTGCATGGAAATGCCCTCGGGGTTGTCTATCAAGGCCTGCGAGGGTAAAACCTCAACTTAACTTGAGGTCAACAGGAATTTGTCATGGACATGCATCGTGCCTTCCACGAACGCCCGCTGAGCGTCGGCCAGGTTGCCGAGCGCAGCGGCGTGGCGGTTTCCACGCTGCATTTCTACGAAACCAAGGGGTTGATCCACAGCCAGCGCAATGCCGGCAATCAGCGGCGTTATCGGCGTGATGTGCTGCGCCGCGTGGCGATCATCAAGGTGGCACAGCGCCTGGGCATTCCGCTCGCCGATATTGCTACCGCACTGGCCACTCTGCCCTGCGATCACATGCCCACGGCCGCGGACTGGCAACAACTGTCGGCACAATGGCAACGTGACCTGGATGCCCGCATCGAACAGATGACACAGTTGCGCGACCAGCTCACCGGCTGCATCGGTTGCGGTTGCCTGTCGATGCAGGACTGCCCATTGCGTAACCCCGGGGACGAACTTGGCGCGCAGGGCGCTGGCGCACGCCTGCTGGAGACGGATTAATCGTCCACGCAGTTGCGCCGATTGCTGAACACCTCGCGCCGGATGTCGCGTACATCCAGGGAAATCGCCGGCACCTGCGGCAGGCGTTGCACCAGTGCGCGTACGATGCGCCGCGACAGCGCCCGTTTGTCGTCATCACTGCGGCCAGCCAGCACGTAGAAGATCAGGTGCACGAACGGGCCTGGCTCGCCACCAACGCAGTGATGCTCGTACAGGCTCAGGCGCACCTTGACCTCGCCAGGCTGGAACAGACCACTGTCGGCCGCCTGGTCATGCACCAGTTGCACCAGCTCCTGCGGCGCAATCAGCTCACTCACTTCGCGTGCAGCTTCGATCAGGCAATGCGGCATTGATAAGTCCTTGATGTAAGTAAATTTGTCATACGTTATCACACAACAAAAGCACCACCCCGCCGCTATCTTTTCCTGCTTTCCTATCGGCCCGTGAGCGTTCCTCATCGCGGTTGTACCGTGATACAGACGATGTACACCACTCAGACTTTCGTCTAGGCATACATTGACAAGCGATAAAAATGCTGTCGATAATCCAGCCAGTTGTATGACGACTTATGACAAAGATAAAAACAAGAATCAGGGCCAGAACATGACTATCCTCGCCTCTTTCTCAGCGCAGCAGCTCCTCGCCTGCTCGGCATCCATCGCCACCAGACGCCATAGACCCGGATTCGCCGGAGGCTGACACCAGCCACCAGCAATGACCGGCCGCGTTCGGCCGGCCGCTCGCCCTCTACAGGGGCAAACACAGCATTCCCTTCATGCAGGCCCTGAGCAGGCCAGCAGGGGATGGTTCGTTCAAAAACTGGGAGCACAACAATAATGACCGCACGCAACATCATTCCTTTGGCCCTGCTTGGCAGCACGGCTCTGGCCCTGGTTATGCCGACTGCCACGCACGCTGCCGGCTTCGTCGAAGACGCCAAGGTCACCCTCGGTCTGCGCAACTACTACTTCAACCGCAACTACCTCAACGGCACCGACCCCTTGATCCGCGGGGAGCGCCAGGGCCAGGCCGAGGGCTGGACCCAGAGCTTCATCCTCGATGCCCGCTCCGGCTACACCCAGGGCACCGTCGGCTTCGGTCTCGACGTGCTCGGTCTGTACAGCGTCAAGCTGGACGGCAACCGTGGCGCCGCCAACACCCAGCTGATGCCGATCCACGATGACGGCCAGGCCGCTGATGACTTCGGCCGCACTGCCGTAGCCGCCAAGGCCAAGATTTCCAAGACCGAACTGAAAGTCGGTGAGTGGTTCGCCGTGCTGCCGATCCTGCGTGCCGATGACGGTCGCTCGCTGCCGCAAACCTTCCAGGGCGCGCAGCTCACCTCCGGCGAAATCGACGGCCTGACCCTGTACGGCGGCCAGTTCTGGAAGAACAGCCAGCGCCATGACGCCAGCCGTGAAGACATGACTTTCAACGGCGTGGATGGCGATGACTTCAACTTCGGCGGCGGTGAATACCGCTTCAACGGCAACAGCACCATGGTCGGCGTCTGGCACGCCCGCCTGGAAGATGTGTACAAGCAGAGCTTCGTACAGTTGACCCACAGCCAGCCGGTCGGTGACTGGGTGCTGGGCGCCAACCTTGGCTATTTCAACGGAAAGGACGAAGGCGCGGCCAAGGCCGGCGACCTGGACAACAAGGTGTATCAGGGCGCGCTGTCGGCCAAGAGGGGCAACAACACCTTCCAGGTCACCTACCAGCGTCTGAGCGGCGATACCAAGTTCCTGCGCATCGACGGCGCCAGCGGCGGCTCGCTGGTCAACGATGGCTTCCTGTCCGCTTTCGACAGTCCGGAAGAGCGTTCCTGGCAGGTTCGTCACGACTA